>NZ_WXWS01000336.1:0-15482 GCF_009904715.1 Vibrio sp. V42_P2S4T144
AAATAAGGACTAAACAAAACTTGCCAGTACCAGTTTCTTGGCTTGAAGCCCACCCCATACACCATGCTTGAACATACAGACCAAATCAGTGCTGGTGCGGTGATTGAGTTAAAACCACCAATTGCTTGATGGTAAGCTTCAGGGTCCCACATCACCAATCCTACGTGCATAAAGCCAAGGATGAGAGATAAGACTCGTAGCAGAGTCTTATCCATTGGTGCGTGAAGTTTCGCTACCTTATCAGCGAGGTTACTCACTGTCTTTATCCATCATTTCTGAGTGCTCTAGCCAAAGAGCGTTGATGATACCGAATGCACAAGCAAGTAGTACACCTAGAATCCATGCGAAATACCACATAGTAAATGCTCCTTAGTAAAGTGAGTTTTTGTTGTCTTCAATGTACTGGTCATCAAGGCGACCAAACATCTTGTAGTAAGTCCAAGATGTGTAACCAAGGATGATTGGCACCATAACAAACGCAACGCCTGTCATTAGGTTCAGAGTCAGCTCAGATGACGTTGCATCCCACATTGTTAAGCTGTGGCTTGGCATTAAGTCTGAAGGCATGATGAATGGGAACATCGCAAAACCTGCAGTAAAGATAACACCAGCAACACCCAAGCTTGAAGTAATGAACGAAATCGCACATTTTTCAAGACGAGATGCCAATACAGCGAGAAGCGGCATTGCAACACCTAATACAGGAGCAGCCCATAGTAGTGGGTAGTTTTCAAAGTTCTTCATCCACGCACCAGCTTCACGGATAACCTCTTTGTTTAGAGGGTTAGAAGCAGCGTTAGTGTCGATACCGCCAACAATGACGTAGCCATCGATATTTTGGATCCAGAAACCAGCCGCTACAAACGCAGCAACCGTCAGTAAACCAGCCAACTGAGCAACGTTGCGCGCACGCACATGCACTTCGCCTGTTGTTTTCATTTGTAGCCAAGTAGAACCTTGCATCAAAATCATGAACAAGCTTACTAGACCACACAACAGTGCAAATGGGTTTAGTAGACCAAAGAATGAGCCATGGTATGTTGGCATCAAGAACTCACTCAATTGGAATGGTACACCTTGTAGAAGGTTGCCAAACGCTACACCAAAGATGATTGGCGGAACAAAACCACTGATTGAGATACAGATATCCCAGGTATTGCGCCATTTTGGATCTTCGATTTTAGAGCGGTAGTCTAGGCCCAGAGGACGAAGCCATAGCGCTGCTAGTGTCAAAATCATCGCTAAGTAGAAGCCTGAAAATGACGTTGCGTAAACCAAAGGCCAAGCTGCGAACAGTGCACCACCAGCAGTGATAAGCCAAACTTGGTTACCATCCCAGTGAGGAGCAATTGAGTTAATCATGACACGGCGTTGCGTGTCGTTTTTACCGATGATAGGTACAAGCGCGCCTACACCCATATCGAAGCCGTCTGTTACTGCAAAACCAACTAGTAGAACACCGATTAGTACCCACCAGATGAGTCGCAAGATTTCGTAATCAAACATCTTGTTATCTCCTTACCTTACGCTTCTACTTGGCGACTAACTTTGTCTTCAACAGAGTCAGCATTTTGCTCGAAGTGGTAGCGACCCGTTTTCAGGCTACTTGGACCTTTACGAGCGAATTTCAACATTAGGTAAACTTCTGCAATCAGGAATACCGTGTATAGCGCCAGAATTGCGAAGAGTGAAGTCCAGATTTCACCTGCAGTTAGTGCAGAAGCTGCAACATGCACTGGTAAAATTTCACCTACAGCCCAAGGTTGACGGCCGTACTCAGCGACGAACCAACCCGCTTCAATTGCAATCCAAGGTAGTGGAATGCTAAATAGTGCAGCTTTTAGAATCCATTGTTTCTGCTCAATCTTCTGACGACACGTTTGGATAAACGCCGCACCAAAGACAAACAACATGATGAAGCCACAAGCAACCATGATACGGAATGACCAGAATAGCGGCCATACTGTTGGGATTGAGTCGTCCGCAGCAGCTTGGATTTGCTCTTCTGTTGCATCAACAACATTGTCTGTGTAGCGTTTTAGAAGTAGACCGTAACCTAGGTCACCTTTCACTTCATCAAACGCAGTCATGTTTTCTTCTGACTTATCGCCCGCACGAAGCTTCTCTAGAAGTTCATAAGCGTACATGCCGTCACGAATACGATCGACGTGTTCATCACGTAAATCACGAAGACCTGTTACTTGCTCATCAAAAGAACGTGTCGCGATAATACCCATTACGTAAGGGATCTTAATTGCGTAATCGGTATGCATCGTTTCCTGGTTAGGAACACCAAATAACGTAAATGCGGCAGGTGCAGGTTCAGTGTGCCACTCTGCTTCAATTGCAGCGAGTTTCACTTTTTGAACTTCACCAAGCTCGTAGCCAGATTCGTCACCAAGAACGATGGTAGATAAGATAGCTGCAATACCGAAAGAAGCAGCAATAGCAAACGAACGACGAGCAAACGCAATGTCACGACCTTTTAATAGGTAGTATGAACTGATGCCTAGAATAAACATTGCGCCACAAGTGTAACCAGAAGCAACCGTATGCACGAACTTAACCTGAGCAACTGGGTTTAGTACAACCTCAGAGAAGCTCACCATTTCCATTCGCATGGTTTCGAAGTTGAAATCTGCGCCTACTGGGTTTTGCATCCAGCCGTTTGCGATAAGAATCCAAAGAGCAGAGAAGTTAGAGCCTAGTGCCACAAGCCAGGTAACCGCTAAGTGTTGGCGTTTAGATAGACGATCCCACCCGAAGAAGAATAGACCAACAAAAGTTGACTCCAGGAAGAATGCGACAAGTGCTTCGATCGCTAGCGGTGCACCGAAGATATCACCTACATAGTGGGAGTAGTAAGACCAGTTCGTACCAAACTGGAACTCCATGGTAAGGCCTGTCGCCACACCAAGTGCAAAGTTAATACCGAATAGCTTACCCCAGAACTTGGTCATGTCCTTATAGATTTGCTTGTTCGTCATTACGTACATCGATTCCATAATGGCCAGAAGGAAGGCCATACCAAGGGTCAATGGTACGAATAGGAAGTGATACATCGCTGTCAGTGCAAACTGCAACCGCGATAGATCAACTACGTCAATCATGGTAACTCCTATGTGTCGGCTGAATGACACTCTCTACATATTGCAATCCATATTCAGGTGTTATTTACACTTGAAAAATGTTGAATTATCACAACTCATTGTTGCAAAAATGTGCTTCATTGGTTAGTTAATTGTTAAGCATCAGCTAATATAGCTGGGGCTAATATTACTTGTAAAAACAGATTGTTTCAAAAGGTTTATAGCCGTAACGCGCTTTGATATACATCAATGTTTATGCGCGGAATTTGCACAAAAATCCATCACATTGATCTAGATCAACCAGTATTGGATACGGATGTTAAGAGAGAGTAATCAAGAGAGAAATTAACCAGTTGCAAGCAAACATCGAGTTAACAATCAATGCTTTTTACTTACTAAACCAGTATGAGAAAAAATTCAAAAAATGTGAGTTTGGTCAACTTTAATGAAGCGCTGGGCAACAAAGGCCCAGCGAGGGAATCTTATTTTTCAATTCCGAAATGCAAATACGCACGATCTGTCGCGATTCTTCCACGCGGAGTGCGTTGTAAATAACCTTGCTGAATAAGATAAGGCTCAAGAACGTCTTCAATAGTGTCCTTTTCTTCACCTATCGCCGCTGCCATGTTGTCGAGCCCGACCGGACCACCACCAAATTTTTCCATAATCGCGAGTAGTAGCTTACGGTCCATGTAATCGAAGCCTTCGGCGTCCACATCAAGCATATTCAACGCCTTATCGGCAACATCGGCACAAATGTGACCATTGCCTTTTACTTCCGCATAATCACGAACACGGCGTAGCAAACGGTTAGCAATACGTGGTGTGCCACGCGCACGTCTTGCCACTTCCAATGCACCTTCAGGTTCCATTGATAAACCTAAACAATCCGCGCTTCGCTGCACGATATCTTGGAGGTCTTTTATCTTATAAAACTCAAGGCGCTGAGTAATACCAAAGCGGTCGCGCAATGGTGACGTTAAAGAGCCCGCTCGGGTCGTCGCACCAATTAACGTAAACGGTGGTAAATCGATCTTAATAGAACGAGCGGCCGGACCTTCACCGATCATAATATCCAGTTGATAATCTTCCATCGCCGGATATAGCACCTCTTCAACCATCGGACTCAAGCGGTGAATCTCATCGATGAACAACACATCGTTTTCTTCAAGGTTGGTTAACAGCGCGGCCAAATCGCCTGCTTTCTCAAGTACAGGGCCTGAAGTAGTGCGAATGTTCACTTCCATTTCATTGGCAACGATATTCGCAAGTGTGGTTTTACCCAAACCTGGGGGACCAAAAATCAAAAGGTGATCAAGTGCTTCGCTACGTAACTGAGCAGCTTTAATGAAGATCTCCATTTGGTCACGGACATGGTCCTGACCTTGGTAATCCGCTAATTTTTTTGGCCGAATAGCACGATCAATGACATCTTCATCACGAAAGGCAGGGTTTTCTGGCGCGATTAAACGATCGGCTTCAATCATCTTTTTACCTTGAAAAATGGTTACCTGAGAGAATAATGCCGCTCGTTTAACAGCAAGTGGCATATTTCTATATCTCGTCATCCTGTACAGCGACGAAGAAGCGTGATACAGGATCTTCTATCCGAGCGATTTATGGTCAAATTGTTTCATTAACCGCTCAGCGTGCTGCTATTAGATTCCCAGTCTCGCCAGGCTCGCTGGAATGACATAAAAAACATCGTTAAGCGATTGGTATTAACCTTAGAGAATGAGTTATCTTGAACAAATGTTCACTGTGCAACCAACGTTACACCATTGATTTTAGAGCTTCACGGATCATTTGCTCACTGCTCATGTCCGGTTTAGCGATCTGAGATACCACTTTCGACGCTTGAGTCGGCTTGTAACCTAGAGCTAGAAGCGCACTGATTGCTTCTTCTTCCGCGTTGTTGGATGTCGCACTAGAATCCGCAGGAGCAGCATCCGTAAATGGTGTAAATAAATCGCCAGCGCCCCACCCTTTCAAGCGGTCTTTCATTTCAACAACCAATCGCTCTGCGGTTTTCTTGCCAACGCCTGGAAGCTTAACCAGCGTAGAAACGTCTTCATGTTCCACACAAGTAACAAATTGCGTTGCTGTCATACCAGAGAGAATACCAAGACCGAGTTTAGGACCAACGCCATTGGCTTTGATCACTTCACGGAAAAGTGCTCGTTCTTTTACTGTGTTGAAACCGTATAGCAATTGCGCATCTTCACGGACAACAAAGTGAGTATAAATAATGGCTTCTTCGCCAACATTTGGCAGTTCGTAAAAACAGCTCATTGGCATCTGGACTTCATAGCCAATGCCATTAACTTCAATTAATACTTCAGGTGGTTGCTTTTCAATCAGTATGCCACGAAGACGTCCAATCACTATAAATACTCTTTGGAAATGAATTTGCGACAGGATAATAAAGAACTGGATAGACATCCAGTCAATTTTAACGGTAGCGCCCTTTTCTGGCACTGGTTGCTTTGCCCGCTAACGCAACGAGAGTCTTGTTAGTATTGGCATGACAAATCGCCACACCTAAAGCATCGGCTGCATCCGCTTGAGGCTTGGCGGGCAATTTAAGCATCTGCTGAACCATATGCTGAACTTGCGCTTTGTCCGCGCCACCAGTGCCGACGACAGCTTGCTTAATAAGACGAGCCGCGTATTCAAATACCGGCAACTCCGCATTCACCGCAGCAACAATTGCACTGCCACGAGCTTGGCCAAGTTTTAGCGCTGAATCCGCGTTTTTGGCCATAAACACTTGCTCGATCGCGAAAACGTCCGGTTGAAACTGGGTAATGATTTCCGTGACGCCTGCATAAATCTGTTTAAGCCGACCCGGAAGTTCTTTTTCTGAAGTACGAATGCAGCCACTACCAAGGTATTGCAAGTGGCGTCCATTTTGACGAATGACCCCATAGCCGGTAATGCGCGAACCTGGGTCAATGCCCAAAATAATTGACATGGATGTTCCTAAAAATGAGGCCTAATCCGGCCTCAGTCTTTTTATTATTACTTGCTAACTTCGGAGCAAATACCGCTCCCGACACCTTGAGTTTAATCTAGCGTAGCCGCAACGTCGTCAGAGATATCACCATTGTGATAAACCTCTTGAACGTCGTCCAGATCTTCCAAAGCGTCAATCAAACGAAGTAGTTTTGGCGCAGTATCCGCGTCCAAATCTGCTTTCGTAGATGGGATCAGCGACACCTCAGCGTTCTCTGCCTCAAACCCTGCGGCATCAAGAGCATCTTTTACGAGTCCAAAATCGCCTGGGACCGTGTAGACATCAATCGAGCCATCTTCTGCCGTTTCAATGTCATCAGCACCACTTTCTAATGCTACTTCCATTACCGCAGCCTCATCTAAACCTGGGCCATATGAAATCACGCCTTTCTTGTCGAAAAGATAGTTGACGCTACCATCCGTCCCCAGATTACCGCCTGACTTTGAGAATGCATGGCGTACGCCAGATACCGTACGATTTCGGTTATCCGTCATACATTCGACCATGACCGCCGTACCACCTGGACCATAACCTTCATAGATCACGGTTTCCATGTTGTCGTCGCCTTCACCACCAGCACCTCGGCTGACAGCGCGGTTGACAGTGTCACGTGTCATGTTGTTAGACAGTGCTTTATCAATTGCTGCTCGCAAACGTGGGTTATTTTCTGGCTCACCGCCCCCCTCTTTTGCCGCAACAACGATTTCACGGATTAATTTAGTAAAAATTTTGCCGCGCTTCGCATCTTGCGCTGCTTTACGGTGACGAATATTCGCCCATTTACTATGACCAGCCATAATTCACCTTTTAATGTATTTTGACGCTTAATAACAAAACATGTTCTAAAAGCGTTGCTTGGGAAATTGCTTTGGAAGTTTCTTGGGTTTATTTAAACAAAAACTCCCGCAGTTGCGGGAGTTTTCTTCAAATGTTGTGCGCTTATTCTGCGTCTTTTTCTTTCGCTGCAGTTACTGCGATTGCTAGCTCTTCTAGCGCTGCTGGGTTCGCAATACTTGGTGCGTCTGTTAGTAGACACGCCGCTGCTGTTGTTTTAGGGAACGCGATAACATCACGGATGTTCTCTGTACCACATAGCAGCATTACTAGACGGTCTAGACCAAATGCAAGACCTGCATGTGGAGGCGTACCGAATTTCAGCGCATCAAGCAGGAAGCCGAACTTAAGCTGTTGCTCTTCAGGTGTGATGCCTAGAATATCAAATACGGCTTCTTGCATATCTGCGTTGTGGATACGAACAGAGCCGCCGCCCACTTCGTAGCCATTTAGAACCATATCGTAAGCGTTAGAATTTGCCGCAGCTGGGTTTGCTTTTAGCTCTTCTGCAGTCACACCTAGAGGCGATGTGAATGGGTGGTGCATCGCGTGTAGGTTGCCTTCGTCATCTTCTTCGAACATTGGGAAGTCAACAACCCATAGTGGAGCCCATGCAGACTCATCCGTTAGCTCTAGGTCTTTACCTAGTTTCAAACGTAGCGCACCCATTGCTTCTGCAACGATACCCGCTTTATCAGCGCCAAATAGGATAATGTCACCAGATTCCGCTTGAGTACGATCTAGAATGCCGTTGATCACGTCTTCATTTAGGAACTTAGCGACTGGAGATTGGATACCTTCCATGCCCGCTGCACGGTCGTTAACCTTCATCCAAGCTAGACCTTTCGCACCGTAGATGCCAACGAATTCACCGTAGCCATCAATTTGCTTACGAGTCAGAGAAGCACCACCTGGAACGCGAATAACGGCAACGCGGCCTTTTTCGTCGTTTGCTGGACCTGAGAATACTTTGAACTCAACGTCTTTCACTAGGTCAGCAACGTCTACTAGTTCCAGTGGGTTACGTAGGTCTGGCTTGTCAGAACCGAAACGACGAATCGCTTCGCTGAACGGCATTACTGGGAATTCACCTAGGTCAACGTTTAGTAGCTCTTGCCACATTTCACGAACCATTTTCTCAGTCGTTGCACGAACTTGGTCAGCCGTCATGAATGACGTTTCGATATCGATCTGAGTGAATTCTGGTTGACGGTCAGCACGCAAGTCTTCATCACGGAAACACTTAACGATTTGGTAGTAACGGTCAAAACCAGACATCATTAGAAGTTGTTTGAATAGCTGTGGAGACTGAGGAAGCGCGTAGAAGCTGCCTTTGTGAACACGGCTAGGTACTAGGTAGTCACGAGCGCCTTCTGGAGTCGCTTTTGTTAGGACTGGTGTTTCGATGTCTAGGAAACCGTTGTCATCTAGGAAACGACGAACAAAGCTAGACGCTTTAGCTCGTAGCTTGATGCGGTCGCTCATTTCTGGACGACGTAGATCTAGGTAACGGTACTTCAGGCGCTGCTCTTCAGAGTTCTTTTGGTTGAAGTCTAGAGGCAGAACATCAGAACGGTTGATGATTTCAAGACCTTTCGCAAGGATCTCAACTTCACCTGTTGCCATGTCTTTGTTTGCTTGGCTCTCTGGGCGAACGCGCACTTCACCCGTTAGTTTGATACAGAATTCATTACGAAGTGTGTTCGCCACTTCATACGCATCCGCCATATCTGGATCAACAACTACCTGAACGATACCTTCGCGATCTCGCATATCAATAAAAATAAGACCGCCTAAATCACGACGACGGTTAACCCAGCCGCAAAGTTCTACAGTTTGTCCTGCAAGGGACTTGTTCAGGTGACCACAGTAATGGGTACGCATAATGAAATTCCCAATCTCTCAAATGTTGTTAACTACGCTCTGTCAGCCTCATTGCTAAGCAGAGTAAAGATTCAGTTATACGCTGAATGTCCACGAAAATCGACTACTCAACATACAATTACGTGTGTTTTATCATTCACTGGTGCTTTTTAGTACAACAAATGTTCAAAAGCGCACCAAAGCGAAAAAATTGGGGAGGATTATAGCGTGAAATTACCTATTTCAGCAAAACTCTCGTAAAGTATTCACACGAGTAGCAAGCAGTAAAGAATAATGGATAACTTACCTCTTCGACTTGGATTGACGATGTGGTCGCACAATCAATGGCAACAAAGTTTTTACGGCAGCGGGACAAAGCCCGCTGAACGTTTAGAAAGGTATGCGCAAGTGTTTCATACCGTGGAAGGCAACACGACATTTTATGCCACACCGACGCTCAATACAGTGCAAAACTGGAGAGCCGCAACCCACGATGATTTTCGCTTTACTTTCAAACTTCCTAAAGCCATTACTCATGAGCAAATGCTAAGAGGTTGCAGCGAACAACTGAGAGACTTCATGAAAGTCATGGAGCCTTTGCATGACCGTGTAGGCCAATGGACAATTCAATTACCAGCCGCATTTGGTCCTGAGCACCTTGATCGACTGAAAAAGTTCTGCGCGAGCTTTCCACCTAACTTCCCTCTCGGTGTTGAGGTTCGCCATATGGCATTTTTCTCCAAAGGCGAAGAAGAGCGAGCACTTAACCAATGGTTAGTAGAGAATAATATTGACCGCATTATTATGGATAGCCGCCCAGTCTTTGCCGCTAAGCCCGACAATGAGGCGATTATTGATGCACAAATGAAAAAACCACGAGTCCCTGTTCACGCCATTGCTACCGCTTCACATCCTTTGATTCGCTTTATTGGTCATCCAGAAGAACAACAAAATTACGAGTTTTTTAAACCATGGCTCAACAAGTTGCCACAATGGATTGCCGAAGGTAAACAGCCATATGTCATGATCCATACCGCAGACAATATAATTGCGCCAGAGTTGGCCGCAAACCTATATAAAGACATACAAAAGCGTATCACACTCCCTGAGTTATCACCTTTCCCAGCTGACGATGGCAACTCGCAGTTACAGATGTTCTAACGCAACACATGACAGAGGCGCGAAATTCCCATAAAATACGCGCCTTTTTTGGTGCCTGACATTTTCAGGCGGCTTGTATGCAGAGACTTAGTTATGAACCCTAAGAGCAATCCAGATACTATTTTTTCGGCTCCAATCGATAAAATTGGGGATTTCACGTTCGATGAACGCGTAGCGGAAGTATTTCCTGACATGATTCAACGATCGGTACCGGGTTACAGCAATATCATTTCTGCAATCGGTATGCTGGCAGAGCGTTTTGTAAAACCTCACTCAAACATCTATGACCTTGGCTGTTCTTTGGGTGCTGCAACATTGTCTATGCGTCGCCATATCAAACAAGAAGGTTGCCAAATCATCGCAGTGGACAACTCTCCTGCAATGGTTGAGCGTTGTAAACTTCACGTCAACGCTTACCGCAGTGACACTCCTGTGGATGTAGTAGAAGCAGACATTCGCAATATCGAAATTGAAAACGCGTCAGTGGTGGTGTTGAACTTCACTTTGCAATTCCTCTCTCCAGAAGATCGTTACTCCTTGCTCGAAAAAATTTACGCTGGCCTTCGTCCGGGCGGCATTTTGATTCTATCTGAGAAATTCGTCTTCGAAGATGAAGTGTCGAATGAACTATTAATTGACCTTCACCACGACTTTAAACGTGCGAATGGTTATAGCGAACTAGAAATCAGCCAAAAGCGCAGCGCGATAGAAAATGTAATGCGCCCAGATTCAAAGAAAGAGCATAAAGAGCGTTTCGCTAAAATTGGCTTTTCTAGCTACGATGTTTGGTTCCAATGCTTTAACTTCGGCTCCATGTTCGCGATTAAATAGACCATGCATACAAAGCCTGAACCATGCCGATTTCGGCTTTTGTTAATAATTTATACCCATCAACTCAGCGATTAACTAACTATGTTTAACTTTGCAAATTTCTACCAATTGATTGCACAAGACACCCGTCTTCAACCTTGGCTTAATGTGCTTCCACAACAGCTAACGGATTGGCAAAATGCAGAGCACGGTGACTTTGGTCGCTGGTTGAAAGCCCTGAACAAAATCCCAGCGGGTAGACCGGACAACATCGACATTGTTGATTCTGTCACGATTTCAAACAATGAGCCGATGCCTCAAGGGGAACTTAAAAAGCTAGAAAGCTTACTTCGTACATTCCATCCTTGGCGCAAAGGCCCATACCACGTACACGGCATCCATATTGATACTGAGTGGCGCAGTGATTGGAAATGGGACCGCGTGCTTCCGCATATTTCACCATTAAAGAATCGCAGCGTACTCGATGTAGGTTGTGGTAACGGCTACCACATGTGGCGCATGCTAGGCGAAGGTGCACGCTTAACTGTCGGTATCGATCCATCTCACCTGTTCCTGATTCAGTTCGAAGCAATTCGTAAACTAATGGGCGATGACCAACGTGCACACCTACTGCCATTGGGCATTGAACAACTACCTAAGTTAGAAGCGTTCGATACGGTATTCAGCATGGGCGTGCTTTACCATCGCCGCTCGCCTCTCGATCATTTAGTGCAACTAAAAGATCAATTGGTATCTGGTGGTGAACTCGTATTGGAAACACTCGTGATTGAAGGTGATGAGAATGCAGTACTGGTCCCGACTTCTCGTTACGCGCAAATGCGTAATGTCTATTTCTTCCCTTCAGCAAAAGCCCTAAAAGTGTGGCTAGAATTGGTCGGTTTTGAAGATGTTCGTATCGTTGATGAAAACATCACGTCCGTAGACGAACAACGTACCACAGATTGGATGACGCATAACTCTCTACCTGACTACTTAGATCCGAACGACCCAAGCAAAACTGTAGAAGGCTATCCTGCCCCTCGCCGCGCGGTTCTTGTCGCTCGCAAATCATAATTCGCTGAGATTCCTGACATTGTCTTAACTCATTTTACGAGTTAAGACATTACCCTCTTTCCTCGTAATGAGCGAGTTTGTTTTTTGAATCCATTTTTCACGTCAAAATATAAGCACGCTCTAAATAAGGATGCGCTTTTATGTCCTTGATTTTTGGCTTTTCATCACTATTCCTCAAACAATAAGTAATAGAGAAACATTCTTACTTGTGAGGCTTTATCGATATAAGCTAAACTCCTAAAAAATAAACAACTTAATCCAATCCCAAGGTTTTCAATGTTATTACGATTGACCCCGATTGTTGCCATCGCCTTACTATCTGGATGCTCACTAACCAAAGGCGAACAGTACCACCAAGAAACGTTAGCGGCGATTCAAAATTCAGAAGCGAATGTCAATAATCGCATTACCAACCTAGAGCTACAGCTCAGCAACCAATCGGACTATATCGACAGCCTTGAAGAACAAGTCGATAAACTACAGGTTGAACTTCTTACATTTCGCGATGAAGCAATGGCAGAAGTAAAAAAACCGAAAGAGCCGATTATTGTCCAATCTCCCGCTCCTGTGGAACCAACCCCAACTCACGATATTGTCCTTGGCTCTATCGAAAAGGTCACTGTAGAGTCGATTAAGCAAACTTTTGATGCACGTATCGACACTGGTGCCGCGACGTCGTCTTTAAATGCCGTTGATATTGAAGAGTTCGAAAGAAATGGCAAAAAATGGGTCCGATTCCACTTAGCAGACACCAGTAAATCCGAAGAAGAGAAAAGTACTTGGATCGAAGCTCCTGTCATTCGCTACGTCAAAATCCGCCAGGTTACCAGTGAAGAGTTAGAACGCCGCGCTGTGGTAGAACTTTGGGTGCGCGTTGGAAAAATTCATGAAAAAGCGCAATTTACGTTGGCAGATCGCTCACATATGAACCATCCTATTTTACTGGGTAGAGAATTTATGCGCGACATAGCACTTGTCGATGTAAGTCGTACCTATATCCAAACGGACGAAGATAAAAAATAATAAGGTAGATTATGACGTCAAAAATACCGTTTTACCTTTCTATCATCTTATTGGTGATTGCGGGCATTGCTCTGAGTGTTTTCAGACATGAAAACTACGGCGTGCCTTGGACGCCAGGCGAAACTCGCCAGGTATGGGATGTAGAAGCTCGTATTGAGTTCAATGCTAACGGCAACGAAGTAAAAGCGTCACTTGCAGCACCTCATACACAAAGTGGTTACACACTTATCGGTGAATCTGCTTCCTCATCAGGTTATGGCGTTTCCTACATCAATGACGATTCAGGCCGTCGTGCAGAATGGTCAATTCGCCAAGCTCAAGGGCCACAAACCATATACTACAAAGCCCAGTTCTTAGTAGACCCTCAGGCTAAAGTCACTCCTTTACCGCCAACGGAAGACATTACGCCACCAACGCTTTCAGCGCCACAAGCAGCAGCAGCAAATGCCCTTATCGAACGTGCGATGAGTCGCTCAGCCGATAATGTGACGTTTACTCGTGAGCTTATCAAAGCGCTTAATGACCCTGATAGCCAAAACTCGTCGCTACTACTGAACGATTTCAGCCGTACTGATGCACTGCATAACATTTTGCTTACCGCAGGTATACAGAGCAAAACCGTCGGTGTTATCGAACTAGAAGATGGTCGTCGACGCCAAACAATTCAACCAATGGTTCAGGTTTGGTCAGGTAAAGATTGGGTACTGTTTTCGCCAAAATCCGAACAAAAAGCAGTGAAACCCAACTTGTTAGTGTGGGATGAATCAAACGTATCCTTACTTGACCTTGTTGGTGGTAAAAATAGCCAAGTGCATTTCTCGATGATTAAGCAAGAAATGACACCACAACAAGCTACAAACAACAAAATAGAAGCAGATGGATTACTGAATATTTCAATTCATAGCCTACCTTTGGAAGAGCAAGCGATGTTCAAAACCATCATGCTCATCCCTATTGGTGCTCTGATCGTTGTGTTCTTGCGTGTGATTATCGGCCTGAAAACATCCGGTACCTTTATGCCTGTGTTGATTGCCGTTGCTTTTGTTCAAACTCAACTATTAACGGGTATTGTCGGTTTCTTGCTAATTGTAGGTACAGGCCTGATTATTCGAAGCTATTTGTCTAGGTTGAACTTATTGCTGGTAGCAAGGATATCTGCGGTCATTATTACCGTTATTATGATCATCTCGGTGTTCACCGTTGTTGCGTTTAAAATGGGCTTAACAGAAGGCCTAACAATTACCTTCTTCCCTATGATCATCTTGTCTTGGACGATTGAACGTATGTCAATCCTATGGGAAGAAGAAGGTGCGAAGGAAGTTGCTCTGCAAGGTGGTGGTTCATTGCTGACAGCGGTATTAGTTTACCTTGCAATGACGAACTCATACATTCAACACTTAACCTTTAACTTCATTGGTCTACAGTTGATTGTTCTGGCCGGTATTCTATTACTAGGTACTTACACAGGTTACCGCCTCACTGAGCTACGACGCTTCAAACCACTAGCGGAGGACTAAACGATGTTCGAAAGTTTTACTTCGCCGTCTAAGCTTCGCCATAAAGGCATTATGGGGATGAACAAGCGTAACCACAGCTATATTGGCCGTTACAATGATCGTTCTAAATACCCACTTGTCGATGACAAGCTAAAGACCAAAATTATTGCACAGGCAGCAGGAGCAACAGTTCCTGCCCTGATCGGTGTCATTCATAACCAAGCTGAAGTTAAGACTATCCACAAAATGGTTGAGAACTGGCCTGGTTTTGTAATCAAACCTGCACAAGGTAGTGGCGGTAAAGGCATTCTGGTTGTTACGTCTCACAAAAACGGGGTATATACCAAACCCTCCGGCTCTACAATTGGTAGGGATGAGGTCGAGCGTCACATTAGTAATGCGCTTGCTGGCCTTTTCTCTCTTGGTGGTAAAAATGACGTTGCTGTGGTTGAAAACTTAATCAAGTTTGATGACTGTTTTGATGGCTTCAGTTATGAAGGCGTACCAGATGTTCGGATCATCGTATTTAAAGGTTATCCAGTTATGGCGATGATGCGCTGTTCTACAGCGGCTTCCGACGGCAAAGCAAACCTTCACCAAGGTGCCGTAGGAGTAGGCATTGACATCGCGACAGGTAAAGCCGTCAGAGCGGTGCAGTTCGATCATCCAGTGACTCATCACCCTGATACAGGTAAAGACCTTTCGACCCTTCAAGTACCGCATTGGGAGCGCTTGCTGGAGCTTGCGTCAAGTGCCTGGGAAATGACAGGTTTGGGATACATGGGTACGGATATGGTGCTGGATAAAGATGAAGGACCTATGGTTTTAGAGCTTAACGCTCGCCCTGGTCTGGCAATCCAAATCGCTAATGGTGCAGGCTTGCTTCCTCGTTTGAAACACATAGAGAGCCTTGGCACACCTGCTGAGTATCCAAAACCGATTGAACGCGTCGCTTACGCGGCAGAGCAGTTCGGTGTGAAGCCGTTGTTCTAACCCTCCGACATAATGTTCGTTATTACTCGCCAGTAATTGTCATGATTACTGGCGTTTTTGTTCCCGCATCCAAAAACCTTGCACTTGCTCTCCTTATTAAACACATCCTTCTCATATATAAGT
>NZ_WXWS01000540.1:0-15408 GCF_009904715.1 Vibrio sp. V42_P2S4T144
ATATTGAACAGAAGGGATTTAATCTTTCTCAAAGTCCGACCTAGCCTGATTTCATAAAACAATATGATGCAAGTATAGAGTATGCAGTCTGTTTATCGTTAGTGAAAACTTGGTTAAAAAAAGCCCGATTTACAATGTAAAACGGGCTTAGAATTTGATTAGACTAAATTATTTGTGCAGCTTGTAGAACACGGTTGAAAGTGGAGGCAAACGAAGCTCAAGTGATTGAGGCAGTGATTCACTTTCGACTTGTTCCGTTTTCACACTGGTCAGCACTTTAAAATCGCTTCCGCCGTATTTGCTGTCGTCCGTGTTCAGCAGCAGTTCGTATTGACCTGCATTTGGAACACCTAAACGGAAACGCTCGTGTGGTACGGGCGTAAAGTTGGTGATGATGAGAATACGCTCACCCTCTTTACTGATACGCTCGTGCGCTAGGATGCTTGCATCTGCCTCGTCTTGTAGACGCCACTCAAAACCAGCAGGAACACAATCTTGATCGTGCATCGCCGCTTCATTTCGGTACAAGTGGTTCAAATCGCGCATCAGCTTTTGAACGCCTTGATGACGTTCGTATTCCAGCAAGAACCATTGCAACTGATCATCGTGGTTCCACTCCGCCGTTTGGCCGATTTCCGCGCCCATGAAGTTCAGCTTTTTGCCCGGTTGACCATACATATAACCGTAGTATGCACGTAGGTTTGCGGTTTGCTGCCATTCATCGCCCGGCATCTTGTTATGGATAGAGCCTTTTCCGTACACCACCTCGTCGTGAGAGAGAGACAAGACGTAGTTTTCGCTGTGCGCATAAACCAGCGGGAAGGTGATGGTATTGTGGTGGTATTTGCGGTGAACAGGATCTTCTTTGATGTATGAAAGACTGTCGTGCATCCACCCCATATTCCACTTGAAGCCAAAGCCTAAACCACCCATAAAGGTTGGCGCAGACACCCCCGGAAACGCCGTTGACTCTTCCGCAATCGTCATCGCATTCGGGAAGTGCTTGTACACTTCTTCGTTCATCCATTTTAAGGTTGCGATTGCGTCGTAGTTTTCGTTGCCACCGTCGACGTTTGGTACCCACTGATCGTGACTACGTGAATAATCGAGATAGAGCATCGACGCAACAGCATCGACACGAATGCCATCAATATGGAATTGTTCAAACCAGTACAGCGCATTCGAGACAAGGAAGCGACGTACATGTTCACGGCCTAAATCGTAAATGTAGGAGTTCCAATCTTGGTGCCAACCGCGACGAGGATCTGGATCATGGAACAGAGGCGTACCATCAAAGTTAGCTAAACCATGATCATCCGATGGGAAATGCGCAGGAACCCAATCCAGCACTACACCGATACCAGCTTGGTGACACGCATCCACGAAGAATTTGAAATCATCAGGTGAGCCAAAACGGCTAGTTGGTGCAAACAAGCCAACAGGTTGATAGCCCCATGAACCATAGAATGGATGCTCAGACACAGGCATCAGCTCAACGTGGGTGTAGCCCATATCCACAAGGTATGGCACCAACTGCTCCGCGAGTTCGCGGTAGTTCAGGAAATCACCGTTCTCGTCGCGCTTCCATGATCCAGCATGTAGCTCGTAAAACGATAACGCTTCATCACACTTTTGTGTCACTGCACGGTTTTGCCATTTCGCATCTTGCCATTGGTAACGCTTGTGATCGTAGGTAATGGATGCGAACGATGGGTATTGCTCAGAGTAGAAACCCCAAGGGTCTTGTTTGTGTGGCAACCCTTCCCCATTTGGCCCTTTGAGCTCAAATTTGTATTGTACCCCCTCTTCCAAACCAGGAATGAATAGGCCCCAGATACCGTAGTCTAAGCGTTGCATTGGATGACGACGGCCATCCCATTGGTTGAAGCAACCCACAAGGCTAACAGCAGATGCATGTGGTGCATAAACAAGGAAACGCACACCAGAGATGTTTTCACCG
The DNA here is from genome assembly GCF_009904715.1 of Vibrio sp. V42_P2S4T144. Classification (NCBI taxonomy): domain Bacteria; kingdom Pseudomonadati; phylum Pseudomonadota; class Gammaproteobacteria; order Vibrionales; family Vibrionaceae; genus Vibrio; species Vibrio sp. V42_P2S4T144. The sequence goes on from NZ_WXWS01000540.1 coordinate 1,961, forward strand.
CCACGCTCTAGCGTGACAAAGTGCGCGCCCATGTAGTGATACATGTCTTTTGGCGTATGCAGATGCTCGTACTCTTGGTAGATATTGTGGTACTGGTACGGGTCATCAATAATTTGTTCAACACCATTCCAATCGACCGCTAAACGGTAGTGGGTCAGGTGTAAATCGCGTTGTTCTTTTAAGATGAAACCGCTGTCGCCATCACGCTCAAGCGCCACGCGAGGTTCACCATTAACAAGCAGTTCAACCTTGTTTGCGCCCGGCATCCAAACTCTCAGCGAAGCTTCGTCGTCAATGAATGGACCCAGCGCCGCAAATGGATCTGAGTAAGCCGCCTCAGCAAGCAGTTCGTATGCGCGTTCGTGTTGTTTCTTTATTTTCTTGGTTTTGGTGGTTTTCAAATCTTTCTCCCTAGAGCCAACATCCTTTTCAAGACCAGAGATCTGAATCAAACATCGGTTTCTCCACAGCCAACGTTGTGAACTCACAAAAAGACTCCGCTTCTCACATTCGTTGCGTAAACGGCGTCAAAATACAAAAATGCCCGCTATTGTCGCGGGCATAATAACGGTACTTCATCCTAACGGATTGTGTTTTAGGAATGAGTGACCTAGACGGAACTTTCGTACCTCTGAGCTAACAAAATTGGTAATCAGCTCGTCCATCTACGCCACTCTAGGCATCTTACTTACTCGCCTGTGCACGAACTTCAGTAAGGCGTTTAGAAATACGATTCACATCTTCACGGCTGAAGATTTCATCTAGGTTCATCGACAATTTACGACGCCAGTTTGGATACTCATCCACCGTACCAGGAATATTGACCGGTTGATCCATTTCTAGCCAGTCTTCAAGCTGAACGCTAAGCAGTGCAGAGTCACCCGCGGCTACGTGCAGTTGCAGCGCTTCGCTTAGGTATGAATCCATTGGCACGTACTGAGCATCATGACCAATGCCTTCTGGCAAATAGCCATGCCAGCGAACGCTGTCTAGAATGCCTTGTTTGCACTTCAAGCGGTCAGCGAATAGGCCTTCCAATTGCTGTTCATCAGGGTACAGACCAATCTCACGCCCCATCTTCAAGTCATCACAGTGCCAGAAACCGCGTAGTGTTGGCATATCGTGCGTACACAGCGCAGCCATAGATTGCTCAGCGTAGTGCTTCGGAGAAATAAAGCCACCGTCGTCTTTTGATGTTTCGAAGAAGAAGACTTTGTACGAATGCACACCCGCATCACGAAGGATATCAACGATTTCATCAGGTACAGTACCCAAGTCTTCACCGATTACAGAACACTGATGACGGTGAGATTCCAACGCTAGGATTGCTAGCATGTCTTCAACTGGGTAGTACAGGTATGCGCCTTCTGTCGCTTTCTCGCCTTTTGGAATCCACCAAAGGCGAAGCAGGCCAAGTACGTGGTCGATACGCAATGCACCACAATGCTTCATGTTAGCACGTAGCAATTTGATGTAAGCGTCGTAGCCAGTCGCTTCTAAAACCTGAGGGTTAAGCGGAGGCAGACCCCAGTTTTGGCCTAGTGGACCAAGTACATCTGGTGGTGCACCGATGCTTGCATCCAATACTAGCGCGCCTTCATCAGCCCATGTTTCACTACCAGAATCAGCAACACCAACCGCAAGGTCACGGTATAAACCCACAGCCATGCCTTTTTCTTCGGCTAGCGCTTGCGCTTCTTTGATTTGATCGTCTGCGATCCATTGCAGGTACATGTACAAGTGAACACGATCTTGGTTGTCCTTAATGTACTTCTGAGTACCAGCTGCGTCGAATGTGCGGTATTTCTCAGGGAATACAGGCCAACCCCACATGTTTGCATCTTCTGCATGTAAATCAGCATGAAGTGCATCGAATGCAGCTTGATGTAGCAAGCTGTCGCCGCCTTTTTCAACAAAGTCCAAGAAGGCACGAGCGCGATCGGTGTTCTTGTCTAAATGGCGAGCTTTAAACTCACTGAATAGCAGCGGAAGAACGCTCATTTTTAGTTGCGAAACTTCGGTGTAATTCACCCAATGAGAGTCTCGCGCTTTTTGTAAACGTTGTTGGAACTCTGCGCTACCAACACGCTGTTGTGCTTCTGCACTTAGCGCGAATTCAGGTACAGAGCTTACGTCGATGTACATGATGTTCAACCAACGACGAGAAGACGGGCTGTATGGGCTTGCCCCTTCTGGATTCGCAGGGAACAGCGAGTGAATAGGGTTCAAGCCAATGAAGTCACCGCCACGAGAGGCAATATCACTCACCAGTTGTTTTAGGTCGCCAAAATCACCGATGCCCCAGTTATGCTGAGTACGCAGTGTGTAAAGCTGGATACTAGGACCCCATAGCTTTTTGTGTTGGTTTAGATCGTCTTGTTTGAAACACGCTTTCGGCGTAATGATCAATGACATCTCGTAAGGTGTTTTACGACGCTTACGACTGATGATCAGTTTGTGATAACCCCAAGCCAAGTTCTTTGGCAATGCAAACACTAGAGGGCCACCCTCAGCACGCTCATCACGAACAATTTGGGACTGAAGATAGCCTTCAAGTACCTCTCCTTGTTCTGTTTCTAAACGCCAGCTGAATTCACTCTCACGAGCACTCGTACCTAGGTTTAGTTCCACTTCGACTGGTTCGCCGTCGCGTAAAACAAGAACAGGGGCTAGTACGTCTTTTTTATGTTTCTTTTCAGCAGAAGCCAGTAGTTTTTCATCACTGCTAGTATCGTAGCCAAGCGAAGCGAGCAAGCGGCGTAGCGTCTCCTCAGACACTTTAGCCTCATCTCCCCAAGCACTGACATAGCTATCAGCCAATCTCGCCATTTCCGCGACTTTCTTTAATGCTGTTTGTTCTTTCATCGCTTTCTCCGAAGGTAATACCAACACCTTCCATGTAGGGTTTTATTGTTATCAATAACTTCTTTTGGAAAATGACCAAAGGTAGCGCTTGGCTACCTTGGTCTTAACTAGGTTCTATTAGCGTTTCACCGCTTCAAGTTTCCAGATATTGTTCACGTAGTCTCGGATTGAGCGGTCTGACGTGAACTTGCCAACAAGGGCGGTATTAAGAATGGCCTTCTTCGCCCAGCCAGCTTGATCTTTATATTGTTCGCTCATGTCTTCGTGCGCTTTCACATACGATGCGAAGTCCGCAAGACATAGGTATGGGTCACCGCCATCCAGCAGGCTATCGTACGTTGCACGTAGTAGGCCCGGTTGACCTGGAGTGAATTCTTCACCCAGTAGTAGGTCCATGGACGCTTTGAGTAAGTGATCCGCATTGTAGTAATCAAATGGGTTATAACCTTGAGCTTTCAGCGCTTTCACACCTTCAACATCTAGACCGAAGATATAGATGTTCTCATCGCCTACTTCCTCACGAATCTCAACGTTTGCACCATCCATTGTACCGATAGTTAGCGCACCGTTTAGCGCCATCTTCATGTTACCTGTACCTGATGCTTCTTTACCCGCTAGCGAGATTTGTTGAGAAACGTCAGCCGCAGGGATAATGATTTCAGCCATGCTCACGCGGTAGTCAGGGATGAATACCACTTTCAGCTTGTTACCGATGCGAGGATCGTTGTTCACCTTGTCTGCAATCTTATTGATTGCGAAGATGATTTCTTTCGCTAGGTGGTAACCCGGTGCTGCTTTTGCTGCGAAGAACACAACGCGTGGCGTACACTCAAAACCTGGTTCATTAAGAATACGGTGGTACAGAGACAGTACGTGTAGCAAGTCTAGATGCTGACGTTTGTACTCGTGCAGACGCTTGATTTGAACATCGAAGATTGCATTAGTATCGAGCTCGATACCCATGTTCTCTTTCACCCAAGTTGCTAGGCGTTCTTTGTTCTCTTTCTTCACTGCCATGAATTCTTTTTGGAATGTCGCGTCAGTAGCGTACTTCGCAATACCTTCAAGTTGCTCTAGTTTCGCTGGCCATTCTGGGCCGACTTTCTCAGTGATAAGCTGAGACAGACCTGGGTTACAGAACTTCAACCAGCGACGTGGCGTAATACCGTTCGTTACGTTGTGTAGACGTGTCGGGTACATTTCGTGGAACTCTGGGAATAGGTCTTTCTTAACCAATTCAGAGTGAAGTGCTGCTACACCGTTTACTGCGTAAGAGCCGATTACACATAGGTTTGCCATACGAACCATGCGGTGGAAACCTTCTTCGATGATAGAAAGCTTCTGTTGCTTCGCGACATCACCCGGCCACATTGCACGTACGTCTTGTAGGAAGCGGTGGTTAATCTCGTAAATGATCTCCATGTGACGTGGTAGCAGGTGCTGGATTAGCGACTCTGGCCATGTCTCTAGTGCTTCTGGAAGTAGCGTGTGGTTGGTGTACGCAAATGTCTTAGAGCTGATTTCCCAAGCCGCTTCCCAAGCTAAACCTTTTTCATCCATCAGGATGCGCATTAGTTCAGGAATCGCAATCGTTGGGTGTGTATCGTTAAGCTGGATAGTCTCTTGCTTAGGTAGATCCGCTAGCGAGTAGCCCGCAGCTTCGTGGCGACGTAGGATGTCACGTACAGACGCTGCTGAGTGGAAGTACTGCTGCATTAGACGCAGTGTTTTACCTTTCTCGTGGTTGTCGTTCGGGTAAAGCACTTTAGTGATGTTACCTGCGTCGATCAGTGCGTGCTGAGCTTCGAAGTAATCACCATTGTTAAAGCTTGCTAGTGAGAATGGTGCAATCGCCTGACATTCCCAAAGACGTAGCGGGTAAACCGTGTCTGATTCGTAACCCACAATTGGAAGATCCCAAGGCATTGCTCTTACTGTCATGCCTGGTACCCATTTGCGAACCTCTTTACCGTTCTCGTTAATCACTTCAACGTGACCGTAGAAACCGATCTCTTGCGCAAGTTCTGGACGCGCAATTTCCCAAGGGTAGCCTTCTACACCGCGCCATGCGTCAGGTGCTTCTTGCTGGCGACCATCTTTGAATGACTGTTTAAATAGACCGTATTCGTAATGTAAACCATAGCCGACAGTTGGGAATTCTTGTGCCGCACATGAATCCATGAAACACGCAGCCAGACGACCAAGGCCACCGTTACCCAATGATGGGTCGCGCTCTTCTTCTAGCAGATCAGTTAGGTTGTAACCCAGTTCAGCCATTGCTTCTGTTACTTGTTCATACAGACCCATGCTGATTAGGTTGTTACCCGTCAAACGACCGATAAGGAATTCTAGCGAAAGGTAGTTAACGCTCTTCGCACTTTTAATGCGTGGATCTTCTTCTGTCGCAAGCAAATCTAGAGTAGTAAATTCAGCCAGAGCATGCCCCATTGCTAGGTACCATGCGCGGCTGTCTGCGTTTTCAATCGTATGAGCGTAAGTTACAGATAGGTGTTTCTTTACGCTTTCTTGGAACGACTTCTTGTCAAATTGTTTTTGTTGAGTAGGTTTCATTACGAAATTCTCACGTCTTTTGGTAATTCATCTGCCATACATCGTGCATTTACCTCTGTGAATAAACATCCTCCTAATTCTCATCCTTTGAAGGAGGAGGGCTGAGGGCGTAGAGGGGGTACCATTGCTAGGTTAGTGATCCAAATCTCAACAAAGTGAACTTTGCACCAGTTCTTAGTGATTTTGATCACAATGGAATGTGAGAAAGGTTAAAACCCGTTCATGACGCTTTTTATAGTCCACTCATCTGATGATGTGAAAATTGTAATATCGGTCACATTAACTCGGTCAGCGTAGAAGAACTTTTCGTAATCTATGTGCAACGCGATCTTAACGCTAACGAAACAAACGATATTTAAGTGACGACAATCACAAATAAAGGGCGTAGTTGATGGTAAATCCATCAACCCTTGAGAATTAGGAAGTGGATCAAAGTAACGAACATTTCTGATGTCGTAACATCCCTCTCAGCTCACAGGATTGTACGCTTTTTATACAAACTAGAATTAGGCGATGTGAGTTATTTCTAGTTTTCGCTAGCTTTTATATTTAAGTGACCGTATGGAATGGTTTTTCAGACGGACGCAAGCCCCAATAGTAGCGACATTATCCGGTATTCAAACAGTGTTTTTGATGCTGATGGCATCATTCAGTAAGACGGCTTTCAAGGGGGCTTTACTAGAATGATCACGTTGCTGTCATTTGGGTATACATAAATAAGGACATAACTACTAATGTGGATTCCATCTAAGCTTACTCGACCAGGACGCCTGCACAATGCCATCGTGCGCCCACGAGTGTTGGACTTACTACAGCAAGCGCCTTACTACAAATTGGTTTTATTCCGATCCCCAGCAGGTTACGGAAAAACAACAATGGCAGCGCAGTGGCTATCCGATAAGCCAAACGTCGGTTGGTACAGCATTGATGACAGCGATAACGACGGCTTTCGCTTTGTAAACTATCTGCTTCAAGCATTAAACAAAGCCACCAACTTCAGTTGCGCTAACGCACAAAAACTGGCGGAAAAACGTCAGATCTCGTCTTTACGCTCCCTATTTAGCGAAGTATTCGCAGAAATGGCTGACTTTCATCAAGAGTGCTACGTGGTGCTTGATGACTACCATTTAATCACGAATGATGAAATCCATGAATCCATGCGTTTCTTTTTAAAGCACATGCCAGACAACCTCACCGTTGTGGTAACCAGTCGTGCAGCGCCGCCTCTAGGCACTGCAAACTTACGTGTTCGTGATTTAATGATCGAAATTGGCAACGAGATGTTGGCGTTTGATACCGAAGAAACCACTCGCTTCTTTAACCAGCGTATCGCCGATGGTATTGATGAAGACATGGCGAACAGCCTAAGAACCTATGTTGAAGGTTGGCCATCGGCGATGCAGTTGATCGCATTACAAGCCCAACATCAAAACCGCACATTGGCGCAAACTGTAGAGTCGGTATCGCAGTTCAATCACGCGCATTTGTGGGATTACTTGGTCGAAGAAGTGTTTGACTTACTCGATCACGAAACTCGTCACTTTTTAATGCAAGTATCCGTGCTTGACCACTTCAATGATGAGCTAGTGTTTGCCCTTACCCAACGCGAAGATGCACTGGGAATGATTGAATCGCTTAACCGTTACGGCTTATTCATTTATCCGCTCGAAGGGGAACAGAACTGGTTCCGGTTCCATAACTTATTTGGCGAGTTTTTATCGCATGAGCGCCAAGCTCGTATTCCTCAGCAAGAAAAAGATCTCCACCGCAATGCTGCTATCGCTTGGTTACAACAAAAAGCACCACACCAAGCGATTCATCATGCACAAAAATCGAATGATAAGGACTTAGTGGTAGAGATCCTAAACGAATTCGGCTGGAAGATGTTTAACCAAGGCGAACTCAGCACACTGGAAAGCTCAATTAACAAGTTGGACGATGATCTGTTGTTCAGCCACCCAAAACTTACGATGCTCCGAGCATGGTTGGCTCAAAGTCAGCATCGTTATAACCAAGTGGGCCACCTGCTTGAAGAAGCGGAAGAGGAACACAAAAAGCGTAACATTGCGTTAGATATTCATTATCAAGGTCAAGCAAACGCGTTGCTTGCTCAAGTGGCTATCAACAGTAACCAACCAGAAAAAGCTCTCGAATTAGCGGAGCTAGCGCTTAGCCAACTTGATAACACAATTTACCGTAGCCGAATTGTGGCGACTTCGGTTGTTGGTGAAGTTAACCACGTGCTAGGTAAACTAGACCGTGCTTTGCCGATGATGCAACAAACTGAAAAGCTAGCTCGTCAGTATCAGGTATATCACCAAGCGTTATGGGCAATATTGCAGCAAAGCGAGATTTTAATTGCACAAGGTTACGTGCAAGCTGCCTTTGAACTACAAGATTCCGCATTTCGTCTGATTGAAGATCAGCAGCTTCAGCATGTTCCTCTTCATGAATTTTTGCTGCGTATTCGCGCGCAAGTACTTTGGTGCTGGAACCGACTTGATGAAGCGGAAGAATGCGCGTACAAAGGTCTGCAAATTCTCGAAAACCATTCACCAAGCAAGCACTTACATAGCTATTCGATGTTGGCGCGTATTGCGATTGGACGCGGTGAATTAGACAAAGCAGGTAAATTCATTGAGCATATACAGCACTTGATGAAACAGTCGACTTATCACGTAGATTGGACTGCAAACGCTTCACTATCGTTGATTCTATTTTGGCAAGCGCGCGGGAATACCGATGCAATGCAAGAATGGCTCAACACTGCGGTTCGTCCTGAATCGGCATGCAACCACTTTTCTCAATTGCAATGGCGTAACATTGCTCGCGCCCACATTAATTTAGGCCAATATACCGACGCTCGTGCTGCGTTAGATTTTCTCCAAGGTGAAGCTCGTCGCACTAACCTAATCACAGATACTAATCGCAACTTAGTGGTTGAAGCGGTCCTTTCTGCTCGCCAAAAAGATGAGGAGCAAGCCAAGGCTCTGTTAAAAGAAGCATTAGTAATGACGAACCAAACTGGCATGGTCGGAAACTTCCTGATTGATGGTGCAACCATTGGCGGTCTGCTGGAGAAGTTGAGCCTCCGCCATGAACTGGGCGATCTTGAGCGTCACCGTGCTCAACAGTTAATGAAGGACATTTCATCGAATCAACGTAGCCGGTCGATTCACTTTGATGAAGACTTTATTGAAAAGTTGGTGAATCACCCTAATGTGCCAGAGCTAGTACGTACCAGCCCATTAACACAACGCGAATGGCAGGTTCTGGGACTGATTTATTCAGGCTTTAGTAACGAGCAAATCGCACAAGAGCTGGATGTGGCAGGTACGACAATTAAAACCCACATTCGCAACCTGTACCAAAAGCTTAATATTGCTAATCGTAAAGAAGCCATTGTGACAGCTGAAAATTTGCTACAGTTAATGGGATACTGAACTGCTAGATAAACGGGTTAAAACGTAAAGTAAAACACAAGGGTTGGCGTAACACGTCAGCCCTTTTTTATGACTGACAGTAAGAGAAGTGCAATTTGCAAAGCACGTAAGTAACGTTGTTCATATAAAAAAATAGCCAACCGCAATAATCGCGATTGGCTTATATTTAGTGTGAACAAATTGTATTCACTAACAACGTCAGTTGGCTAGGTGACCCTCGGCTTAAGAAGGGTCGAGCAGTATTATGCATTAATCATGCCAAAATGCAAAGACTTATTTTTGGGCACAAGATCTCATATAAGCTGGATTTATTCACGCGCAAATTATCAAAATGCAACTTTGTAATGCAAATTGCAATTGCATAATGCAACCAAGACTGATAATTGATAGTAGAGTTAATCATCTCAAAAATGTAAACCAAGCATTAAAAGCTCGTTACGGCGACATTGTCTCTTGGCGGGTAATAAAGATAGGCAATAGATTGGATATAAAACCAAGTAGTTACAGCACTATTTCATACTTTTTTCATCGCAATGTTTGTATACTCTCTGCCATCGAAACGACTTAGCATTAGAGCAATGAACTACTTAATTACTTTCTTCAAGGGAATCGCCATGGGTGCAGCAGATGTTGTACCTGGTGTATCTGGCGGCACCATCGCGTTTATCACTGGTATTTACGATACGCTGCTTGAAAGCATTCGACGCATTAACCCCTCACTTTTCTCTATCTGGCGAAAAGAAGGGGTTAAAGCCGTGTTTAATCACATCAACGGATTCTTCCTTATCGCTCTGTTTGCCGGCATTTTCACCAGTATTGCAACGCTAGCAAAGTTGATTACTTGGCTTCTTGACACACACCCGATCCCACTTTGGTCATTTTTCTTTGGTCTAATTTTGGTCTCTGTGTATCACATTATTCGTCAGGTTGAGCAACGCGATCTTGTCCGCTTTGTCATTCTGCTCGTTGGTGTCGGGTTTGCTTATAGTATTACTGTGCTCAAACCTTTACACATGGAACCAACGGCCATTAACACCTTATTCGCTGGAGCTATCGCGATTTGTGCAATGATCTTGCCGGGTATCTCTGGCAGTTTTATTTTGCTGCTGATTGGCATGTATGCTCCTGTATTAGCCGCAGTGAAAGGTTTTCAAGTCGATACATTAGCGCTATTTTTGTCTGGCTGCGTGCTCGGTTTACTGTCCTTCTCTCACTTATTGTCGTGGTTACTACGCAAGTTCCGTGATTTCACCCTGATGTTTTTGACTGGATTAATGATTGGTACGTTGCCAAAGATTTGGCCATGGAAAGAAACCATCACTTGGCGCACCAATTCGAAGGGCGAACAAGTGCCATTGCTACAGCACAACCTATCACCATTTGAATTTGAACACGTGACATCACAACCTTCTCAGTTAGTACTTGCTGTCGTGATGATGCTTGCAGCCATTGCTCTGGTTTTGGGTCTAGAGAAATTCGCAGATTCAGATAAATAACTTTGGTATCAAACACATACTGAACCAAATAAAAACGGAGCCAATTGGCTCCGTTTTTATCTATTGGCTAAGGGCAAAACATCTCAATTGAAAACTCTGCTGTATTTGATGCAATAAAGTCCGTCGCGTTACTAAGAAGCTGGTCACCGAGGTATAACGCACAATTTACCGAGGTCACGAGTTGGCGAGCGGCGCATCTGTGCTACGATGCTCGTAATGTTAAGTGATAAATGCTGAACCTTAATGAAACTGTTACAAATCGCCGCTGTTTCAGCCGCATTAGTTGCGGGATTTTATGCCCCGACTCTAATAAAAAACTTTTCTTCTTCCACTCAAAGCAAGTCAATAGATGAATACTGCTTTCTCTCTACAACCTCTTGCGTCCAAGAAAATGTTACGATGACGCTAAACTCAGAAACTGCTCAACCCTTGGTTCCTACCACTCTAAATGTTGAGTGGCATACAAGCGATGCTAAGCAACTCATCCTAAGTCTTTCAGGAAGAGAAATGGAGATGGGTGAGCCTAAGTTTTTGCTGAAGCAAATCGCTCCTGGCCAATATCAAGGTGACATCATTCTCCCAGTTTGCACGGAGGATGCAATGACTTGGGTTGGTGAACTCAGTGATGGAGAGAATACCGTTTACCCTGCTATAAAAATGCAAAGATAAGGAATCGTTATGAGCCGCAATTGGTCCCTATTTCTCGTAGCTGCTTTCGCACTCGGGTTTGGCGTAAAGAGCTATTTAGATAATCAGAAAACGAAGCCAGAGCAAGTGGACAGTTCCACCTCTCAACAAACAGTATTGTTTGGGGAAAATAACCAAGCCATCAATATCTTCGATGTGAATGACCCTCGCATCCGAGTCGTCTATTTTGGCTTTACTCGCTGCCCAGACGTTTGCCCAACTTCTCTTGCAATGCTGGCAGGAGCACTGAATCAAATTGACGACGCGCAAAAAGCACAACTACGCCCGATGTTCATTTCTTTAGACCCAGAGCGTGATGAGGCCGATGCATCAGCAAAATATGCCCATTACTTCCATCCAATGATTGAAGGCCTATCGGCACCACTTGATGTAACGACACCTTTGGCACACAACTATGGTGTCATTTTCCGCAAGACAGAATTGGAAGGCTCGGAACTAAAGTACACGCTGGATCATAGCTCTTACTTTTACTTCTTGAAGCCGGATGGCACGTTAATCACTAAAGTACCGCATACGCTCTCGCCGGCACCGATTGTTGAAGCCATTTCAAAACTAACGACCGAAGGCTCTTCAAATGACGGTTAAGTCAGCGCTGAAGCAATTTTTCAATTTCCTAACTCATACCAACCCCAATGTCGAACAAGACGTCGATACGATCATTGACGCCATTGGGGGCATAGAGAACCTGCTAGAAACTGGTGCATGTGCGACTCGGCTGCGTCTTACCCTCAGAGCGACGTCCGTCATCGATAAGAACGCACTCAAAAATCATGGCGCGCATGGCGTCGTGATATTGGATGATCGTCATGTCCAAATAATATACGGCTTAAAAGCCAACACGTATTCGCAGATTATGGAAGAGCGCATCACAAAACAAAGTTAATATTTTTGCAGTATAGCTACCCTCTTTAAAAAAGGGCAGCTATACTCTTTTGGCTTAATTAACTCACTTATTTATTAACCAACGAAGAGGACACAAGATGATTGTATTGAATAACACTAACTGGGCATCGCAAGGGTAACCCTAACAGCACCAACTCTGTGGCATAACCACAACTCCCCCTTCTCTGCCCGGTCTTCACCGGGGTCAACTCTATCCGAATTAGACCCTAATGCGATTTGTATTAAGGCGCTTTGTTGCGTCTGGGATAATTCAATAATGAATCAAACACATACTTTTTGTGACACATTAGTTTCAACTTCAAACCCTCTAAAACAATTGGGTTGGAAACCATTTTTTCAGCAACAACTAACATTAGACGATTACGACAACACTATCTTTGCTCGTGTAATTGCGCATCACCGAAGTGGTTATTTATTGGCAACAGAAACTGGGCAAGTTCATCTTAATGCCCACCATTCTTTACCCAATATGACCGTCGGAGACTGGGTAATCTTAAATGAAGATCAGCAATTTGTTCGCTTACTGGATCGCTTGAGCCTCTTTAGCCGCAAAGCCGCTGGCAGCAAAGTGGTAGAGCAACTTATCGCAGCCAATGTGGATACAGTGTTTATCGTCTGTTCCCTTAACGACGACTTCAATTTAAGTCGTATTGAACGCTATCTTGCCTTGGCTCATGAAGCCGAAGTCGAACCCGTCATCGTGCTTTCCAAAGCCGATTTGTGTGACAATACTGATGAACTAAAAAGCCAAGTAAAGAAGCTCGACCCTCTATTAGCTATAGAGACAGTCAACGGCTTAGAAATAGAGAGTGCTTCTAAACTCATGACCTGGTGCAAAGAAGGACAAACCCTCGCTTTTATCGGTTCTTCAGGCGTTGGCAAATCAACTCTTGTTAATGCATTACTCGGGCAACAAGAACAGGCAACTGGGCATATTCGTGAAGACGATAGCAAAGGGCGACATACAACTACATCGCGCTCTATCCATCTATTACCTGATGGCGGCATCTTGATTGATACTCCGGGAATGCGCGAGCTTCAACTAGCAGATTGTGAATCGGGGGTCAGTGAGGCATTTTCTGACATTGAGGCGCTCGCTCAGCGTTGTCGCTTTGGCAATTGTAAGCACCAAACTGAGCCAGGCTGTGCAGTTCAAACTGCGATTGCAAATGGCAAACTGGAGGTTCGTCGTTTCAATAACTATCAAAAACTATTGCGAGAACAAGCCTTTAACGGCGCGACTTTGGCAGAGCAACGAGCACAAAGTCGACGATTCGGTAAACTTGCTCGCAATGCCATGAGTGATAAGCGCAGGCGCCAACAAAGTTATTAATTTGTTGCGTTTGAGTTGTCAATAAAATCAAAGGAGACGAAAGTCTCCTTTTTAACAACTTTATTAAAAACCATTACTCATAACTAATGATAATTTTCAACATAAAAATCTTATTTAAATAACATTGAG
>NZ_WXWS01000337.1:0-15396 GCF_009904715.1 Vibrio sp. V42_P2S4T144
GCACCCCATTCGGTCCAAGAACCGTCGTACACCGACAGATTATCTAGACCAATTTGATACGCCGCGAGTAATAAAATGCATGCGGTTACACCGGAACCGCAACTAAAAATAATCGAATTGTCACTATCTATCGTTAGTGCGCTAAATATCTGTTGCAACTCTGAGTTTGGTTTAATGTGACCGTTGGTCAAGAGTTCTTGAAACGGTAAGCAAACCGAATTTGGAATGTGACCACTACGTAGACCTTCTCGTGGCTCAGGCACTTCACCAAGGAATCGTGCTTTGGCTCTGGCATCGATGATGTTGGCACTTTTATTGGTTGAATGAGCAAGAACATCTTGTGCACTCAAAAAGGCATTTTGGTTGAGCTTACCCGCAAAGTTACCTCTTTCGCTTGGTTGCGATAGGGTACTTTCAACAGGGAATCCGGCTTCAATCCAAGCTGGAAGACCGCCATTTAAGACTCGAACATTATCATGTCCCATAGCTTTGAACATCCACCAAGCTCTTGGCGCGGCTAAAGTGCCAGAGTTGTCGTAAACCACAATCAAATCTTCGTTGTTCAAACCGAGTTGTAGCGCACTTTGGTTGAAGCCTTCTTCTGTTGGCATCATATGCGGCAGGGAAGAACCGGGTAAGCAAAAGTCATTGTCGTAATCAAAGCGTAAAGTATTTGGAATCCACTTATCTTGAATCTTTTTACCTTCAGAAGGGATTTGAAACGCAATACTAGCGTCGAGGAGCTTGACGTTAGGTTGGCCGAGAAGGCTATTGAGTTCATCAGTACTAATCAGTGCTTGCATTGTCTTTAGTTTGCTAGGTGGATAATCTTACTGTTTTACAACAAAAAAATCGCATGTTCAAAAGAACGATGCGATTTTTAAGTTAAAGATTGAAGATTTGTTCTGAAAGACAGCTTTCGATTTACCCAGTTACATGGTCCAAGTGTTGTCTCCAGAAGTAATCACTTTCTGAATTGGGTCACTACCGTCATAGAACCAAATTTCAACAAGTAGGCTACCTTGGCTATCAGAAACATTAAAGTCGACATTTGCTGTACCATTGTTGAGTGGAACCGATGCGACTTTGCTTGGGTATTTTGCATCGTAGTTACCTGAACTGTTCTCGACAAACTCTTTGTACACGCTTAGGTGTGCTCGTTGTGAAGAGAAACCACTGATGTCTACATTGAGCGTACCTTCCGTCACTGGGTTGTAGCTAAAGCCATCTGGTACTACTAGATCCTGCATGGTTGCATCTTCTACAGTTACGGTAGTCTCTTCTACGGTTGTTTCTTCCTGTTGGGTTGTGTCTTCCTCTGCAACGGTGGTTTGGGTTGGTGGAGGTGGTGTACTGTTACCACCTCCGCCGCCACCGCCGCCGCCACAAGCCGTTAGTGCTAATCCCATGATGATTGTGATAAGTGCTTTCATAATGTTATCTCCCTATGGAATGTAGCATTTGTTAGGTGTTGGAGCGGTGTGCCAATCTGTGCTTAGTTCGCCACCAGACTCAGCCCAAGTTTGGAAGTGAGGGTATGCATCGACCATGTCTACACGCTCTAGCGGCCAATCCCAATCTTCTACTATTAACAGTGCCCAAGGTAAGTTGTTTGCTGTTTTGAAGTACACACCTTGTGCAGGGTCACTTGCATCGACGCCGACACCGAAGAGGTTTTGGTCATCAAACTGTTCTGTTGGTGCTTGGTCTGCTAAGTGAACTTCCCATTTACGACCTGGTTGGAAGGTAATCCCGTCGCCATGGTAAGTCCCCGGCGTTGCGAAGATGAACGGGTCGTATGGCATGGCTTGAATGGCTGAACGGTCAGAGCCTTCGGTGAAGTACACATTCAAGGTAAAGGTGAGTGAAACGTTATCATCACAGCCAGACTCTGTGCGGAAGTAGCTACAGCTGCTCGCCGCGTGTGTGCTTAAGTCTTCACTGATGATGAAAATTGCTTCATCAGAAATACTTTCCAAGCCATTAGATGCTTGTTCTACACCATTGAAGGATAGTGTTGTTAATCCGTTTTCAATCGAGCTTCTCAATACACCCGGTAGTCGGATTGCGAAGCCATTTTTGTAACTTGCACCGTAAGCCGCTAGGTCGCCAGTAATTTGAATACTCTCAACATGACCCGCAAGACTGGTTTCGGTGATGCGGAATTTTACGACCACATCGTTCATGTCGTAGTCTGCGGTGTATGGCCAGTTATCTTCGTAAGCGACGGTGGCGTAATCTTCTGCACTCGGGAAATATTCCACTGAGTAACCATTACCAGTGATGGTAATTGGGTAATCTTCCACCTCACCAGATGTCGAACCACCATCGTAGTTTAATCCGGTTTGTTGGCTAAAGCGGAATCGGCTCCAGCTAGACCCTTCCGTTGCAGCGGTTGAAACTACAAACGGTAGGGGATTATTACCCGCAGACAGTAATTGGTCGGTAAAGACTTGCTCACCTTCATCATCAAAGTCACCATCGCGGTTCCAGTCAAACCATGCTGATAGGTAGCCAGAAGTGGAAGCCGTCACATTCACAATTGAACTTAAACCTGGGTCAAGTGCGGATACAAAACCAACACCATCTTCATCAGCGGTGCCCACAGAGTTGTCGTTTGCTTGACCGTCGGCATCACCATCTGGCGCGACAGAACCAAGCCAAGTGACACCGTCCACCTCGTGGCGAGGGCCGTTTGACGCAAGTGTCGTGTGGTAGCTGTCTGGAGCGTCACCAAAATCAATTGGCTCGTCTTCGTTAATCACCGGAGCATTTGCACAACGTGCACCGTCATTTTGGCTTGAGCTTGGACCGTTGGATACAAACTCAACCGCAGGAACGATACCTGCTGCGATATTGGCTGCGTTACCTTCCGAAAGGTCAACGCGATAGATTTTGCCATCTTGGTTACGTGACACGTAGTAGTTGCCGTTTACATCGAAGTAGCCAGCACCAAATGTGCCTTTCTCACCTGTGTCACCTATCGCAGTTGCGCTACCATTTGATGGGTTGAACTGATATAGCACACCAGAGTTGTTGTCGATGCCGTAAAGGGAGCCATCACCTGGATGGAATGCAAAGTCGGTTAGGTTCACAGTCGCTGTTGAGCTGATTTTCACGATGCTCAATGTCGCATTTGGATCAGAATCGAGCGGAGAAAGGTCAATGGAGAAAAGTCCTTTGCCTTTGCGGTACAAGTAGTAGACGTGGTTGTAAACGTCACCTACGTAAAACGTGTGGTCGGTAGGAAGGCCCGAAACATCAAGCGTCTCTGCTTGGAAGTCTTTACCAAGACGAACAATCTTTTTGTTTGTGGTGTCGTAGCCGTAGATATAACGGTCAGTGAAGTTAAAGCCTACACCGTTGATGCCCGAAGCCAAACCTGTGTCGTCCTCTAAAAGAGTCGTGGAACCTGTAACCAAATTGACGCCATAGATTTGAACCGGGGTTGATTGGAATAGGTATGCTTGGCTTGGGCACGTATCAAATGGCGCCGCTTGTGCATAAGCGCTCACTATTAGAGACCCAAGTAGTAGTGATGTCCTTTTCATAATTCGCCCTCTCATTGGTTCGTGATATATGCAATGAAAGGAATGTGCCAACTTTTAAATTGTTGAATTTTATGAAGTTAAAATTTGTAAGAAGAAGGGTTTTAAATCTGATTGTCAAAATGAGAAAAAGCCCAACATCGAGTTGGGCTTTTTGGGAATGATTAGAGGTTTAGAACTAACTACAAACCGGACAGGTTGGCATTTTCATCAGATTCATTTCTCGCCAAGACATGCTGAGCGCGTCCAAAATCAGAATTTTGCCTTTCTTTGGTTGGCCGTAATCAGCAATCACTTTAATCGTCTCCATCGCTTGTACTGCGCCAACAATACCCACAACAGGAGCCATGACTCCGGCTTCGACACAACTTAACGCACCGCTGCCGAAGAGGGCACTTAAGCACTGGTAACATGGTTGAGTTGGGTCGTCGTAAGTAAACACACTCACTTGGCCTTCCATACGAATAGCCGCGCCTGAAATTAGCGGTGTTTTAGTCGCAAAACATAGGCGGTTAAGTTGATTGCGCGTATCGACGTTATCTGATGCATCGACAACAATAGTGTGTTGCTTAATCAGGCTCTCTAACGCGGTATCATCAAGACGTTTTGCGATGGTATCTACGACAATGTGCGGATTAAGTTCACGTAGTGCATTGGCCGCCGAGTCTACCTTCTTACGACCAATATCCGCATCGTGGTGCAGCACTTGGCGCTGAAGGTTAGACAACTCGACGATATCATCATCAATCAGCGTGATTTGACCGACACCAGCAGTCGCCAAATATTGGCTTGATGCGCAGCCTAAACCGCCAGCACCAAGCATCAATACCGATGCTTGTTTGAGTGCTTCTTGTCCTTCAAAGTCAAACTGACGAAGAATGATTTGGCGGTTGTAACGCAACATTTCCTGATCGGAAAGAATATCCACAACGTCTTCCTAGTAAAGGGTTGAGTTGAATAGTTGAATCTGAACCGTTTCGCCCACTTCAACTCGGCCGCGTTCACGTTCCAATACAACAAAACAGTTCGCTAGGCTCATTGAGCGGAATGCACCAGAGCTTTGGTTACCGGTTGTTTCAACGACAAACTTGCCATCTTCCAATGTATAGATACCACGTTGGTAATCGGTACGACCTGGCGCTTTCTTAAAGGCGGTTTTGGTTGTTGCTGGAATAGATTCGGGTGCTTTCCATTCTGTATGGCCTGCAAGTTTTGCCAGCATTGGTTGAACAAGTACGTACATAGTAAGAACTGCAGAAACAGGGTTACCCGGCAGCCCACAGAACCAAGCTGTACTTAGCTTACCAAATGCGAAAGGTTTACCCGGCTTGATTGCTAACTTCCAGAAACCGATTTCACCAAGCTCTTCAAGAATGTCTTTGGTGTAATCCGCTTCGCCCACACTAACACCGCCTGAGGTCACAACCACATCTGCCAATGTTTGCGCTTGTTCAAAGGTTGCTTTCAGAGTCTCTGGGCAATCTGGAATGATACCAAGATCAACGGCTTCACAACCGAAGTTCTCGATAAGTGGTTTAATACCGTAACGGTTGCTGTCGTAGATCTGACCTTCGTCTAGCGGTTCGCCCAGTGGTTTAAGTTCATCACCAGTAGAGAAGAAAGCAACTTTTGGCTTACGTACTACTGTCACATGGCTAACACCAAGCGACGCAATCATCGGAATATCGCGAGGTGTCAAACGTGCACCTTTTGCCAGTACGATGTCGCCTTGTTTGATGTCGTCACCTGTTGGGCGGATGTTGTTTTGTGGCTTCACGTCGGTTTGGTTGAACTGAATGCCAGCATCTGTTACTTCAGTGTTTTCTTGCATGATAACGGCATCACAACCCTGTGGGATTTTTGCGCCAGTCATGATGCGAACACAGGTACCTTGAGGCCATTCACCTTCAAAAGGTTGTCCTGCAAATGATTTACCTGCCAGAGGCAATACAGAAGATGACTCAAGATCTTGAATGCGAATAGCGTAGCCATCCATTGCTGAGTTGTCGAATGGCGGTACGTGGATAGGAGACAAGATATCTTCTGCCAGTACAAAACCGAGTGCTTCAGCAAGTGGAAGAGAAAGCGTTGTTTGGATAGGTTTGATTCGCGATAACATTTTGTCCATCGCTTCTTCAATTGGCATCAAGCCAGGTGCGTCGCAGCAGCCCATTGAGAAAATCCTGTGTTCTTTTGTTTTGTGGCAACTTTACCATAAAAGGGGACTGAGTAAGAATGTCCACCTATAAAATATGGGTGTAATTATTCAAAAATCCGAGTATCCTTGTCAGCCATCCAAAAGGGGTAAAAAACCTGCGGAGCTCAAGAAAATCAGCTCAGTACCTTCATCTGATGTGACTTGGTGTAAAGACACGAACTGAGCAACTCAAAGCGAAAAGTATGAATGCAATTTTGATTGGGTTTGTACGAAGGCTGAAGTAAAACAAAAGAGGAAGTGGAATGTCAGGTCTTAGCGAGTCAGCGAAGTTAGTAAAAGAAGCGCTAGAGCAACGCGGTTTGGAAACGCCAATGCGCCCAAACAACGTAAGTCGTGAAGAGAAGAAAGAGAAGATCGAACACCACATGCGTGAGATCTTAGGTCTGCTTCAACTTGACCTCACTGACGATAGCCTAGAAGAAACCCCTCACCGCATTGCTAAGATGTACGTTGACGAAATCTTCTCTGGTCTGGATTACTCCAACTTTCCTAAAATCACGGTGATTGAGAACAAGATGAACGTGAGCGAGATGGTTCGCGTGAAGGACATCACAGTGACCAGTACTTGTGAACACCACCTTGTGACCATCGATGGCAAGGCTGCTGTGGCTTACATTCCACGTGGCAAGATCATTGGCCTGTCAAAGATCAACCGTATCGTTCGCTTCTTTGCCCAGCGTCCACAAGTTCAAGAGCGTATGACTCAGCAAATTCTTGTTGCACTTCAAACGTTGCTTGAGTCCGATGATGTGGCAGTGACGATTGACGCAACACACTACTGCGTGAAATCTCGCGGTGTGATGGATGCAACCAGCGAAACGACAACAACTGCATTGGGTGGCATCTTCAAGAGCAACCCAGCAACGCGTGCCGAATTTCTGCACGGTTTACGCTAGGTAACCAAGTACTATTCTAAGAGGATGGCAAACGCCATCCTTTTTTTATGCTTGTTTAGAAAATGACTTCATGATTTCTGGCCAATACATTTTGACGTAACCTGCCGATACCCAAACAACCAATACAGTCGCGATACTGAGCTCTAGAAAACCAAAGTCGTGTAGCCAGTGCCAGTGAGGGTGCGATTCGGCAAAAAAAGAGGTTAAGCGATGCATTGCGATAGCGCTGATCACGGAAGGAAAGGTTACTGCCGCGATAGAAGGTTGAAACTTCAAGCGAAGTAAGCGGAAGTAACATAAGTAGATCAATAAAGTCATAGTGATGGCGATCCCGGCCAATGCGCCTGTCAGTATCGGATCAGGTAAGGGAAAGTTCACCAAGTATGCTGCTAATGACAAGTTTACCGGCGCGGCCATAATCGCGAGGGTCGGTCTTGCTCGCCTTGGTAGAGAGCCGAAAAACACCAAACGATACAACACGAGTGGCAGCATGAAGAAATAAATGCCGATGCACATCATCGCTAATGTTTCGGAGAATAAGTTGTGACCTAGTTGAGAACCGGCTAGTGAACTACTGATTAGCCCCACCGGATAAAGAAACCAACTCGGTACGATATTGGACATTTTGAAGTTCATTAGCTGAAAGCTAAAAAACAGCACCATCATAGTAAAATGCAGCAAAAGCGCCATAAACCAAAGTGGATAAGCGATGATAGGCGCTACAGCGGCAAGATAATCTGCAAGGATCAGTAACGCCATACTCATTGGTGCCATTAAACTACCACTCAGCGGGTGACGAATGTCGACCATGAATAATCGTGGATTAGCGGCATATTTTATGAGTACAGGGGCGAGTAAAAGTGCGCCGAGTGACGCCAAAAATGGGCGTATCGGTTCACCAATCTCAGGAACATAGAGTGCCCAAGCTTGCCCTAAACCTATCATACCTAGTGCCAACGCGGCTTGAGACGGCGGGACACTATAAAACTGCACAAGTCTTCTCCAGTTCAAATCTACTCCATTTGATTTTTGCCTGAATGAAACGAAACATGACGATTTGGATGAAATGCTCTATTTAAGTAGCAAATACTAACAAGTATGGAGAGGGGTTTCTCATGAAAGGTGGTGAGCAAATATCAGAGAATGATAATTTTGTGAGTTTGGTATCGAATATTTGGGAAAAGATGTAAAAATGCAGAGTTTATCGCTCCAAACCCTTCGATAGTCTGGAGCGAAGTGATAACAAAGAGAATGTTATGTTGATTGATTCTCCGGTAGATCCTGTTGGCGTAACTTTTCGTTTTTGATTGTGCGATGCAGCAGCTGGCTGTAAATAGGTTGTCCACCCAACAATTGAGCAATAATCACAGCGCCCAAACAAGTAATGATCAATGGCAGGATTAAGTAGTAGTTATTCGTCATTTCAATCACTAACAGAATACCTGTAATCGGTGCACGTACCGTTGCTGCAAACAGGGCACCCATGCCCGCAATCGCAAATACACCAGGCTCGATATCAAGCGCAGGGAGCAAGACATCAGCACTTGCTCCGAACGCATAACCAAATAAGGTTCCCAGAGCAAGCATAGGTGCAAAGATGCCTCCCGGCGCACCAGAACCAAAACAGAGCAGGGTTGTAATTACACGACCAAAGAAAAGCAAAACTAAAATAGATACCGAGTAGTTACCGTTAGTAATGTCAGGAATAAGGCCGATACCACCACCAGTTAGTTGGGGTACGTACAAAAGAAGCAAACCAAACACGCCTCCCAGTAGCGAACCCACAATCAAGTAGCGCTTACGATCGTTTTTGTGAATTGCGACAAAACTGTCTTGTGCCACGGTAATCAGTTTATTGAAGATCACGCCAAACACGCCAAACAATGCGCCAAGCAATAAAAACAGCCATAGGGTTTGAAGCTCTGGCGACTGGTATTGCGGCATAGTGATAACGGCGTCTTGCCCGTTGATAGCGCGAAACACTATGTTCGCCATAATGGCAGAAATGATCACTGCGCGAATTGAGATCAAAGAGTAGCGAAACTGAGGTCGCATTTCCTCCACAACGAACATAATGCCTGCGAGTGGGGCATTAAAAGCCGCAGCCAAACCGCCAGCAGCACCAGAAGCGAGCAGGGAGTGGCGGGTATCGTCATCCTTTACCCGGAATATATCGGTCACCATTCGACCAACAGCGCCCCCCATTTGAACGGTTGGGCCTTCACGACCCAGCACCATACCTGAGCCAAGTGCGCCCATGCCGCCGAAGAATTTTACTGGTAGAACTCGCCACCAGCGCACTGGACGAATATTATCCATTGCCCCTTCGATTTCAGGAATACCAGAACCTGCCGCTTCTGGCGCAAAGCGGTGCACAAGAAAATAGCCAATAAAAGCTAAAAGTGCGCTAATGAGAACCGCTGCCAGCCACAACGGTAGAACATTACCAATTTCGCTTCTTAACCATTCTGTTCGTGTTTCAGAAACGAAATGAACGGCAAGCTCGAAATACGTACCGACAAAACCAGCCAACGTACCCACAATGGCGGCCATAATGAGAACAGAAAATGGTGTTGACCCTCGAGAGACAAACTGGTTAATCGCATCTTTCGGTACGTGCGCCAACACAGATTTCACAATTCTCTCGCGTTTGGTCATTAAAAAGCTCTCCTGTTGCTGGGGGGAAGGGACGAAAGAAAGTATACGCTTCGCAGAGTCTAGACCTAATCAATAAAGATGCAATTTAGCTTTTCACTATTGAGTGTTCGAAGTGTCGCGATATTATTCATTCACTCAGATTGTGCCATTGCTCTCATAATTTAGGATAAAAAACTTGTTTTTTGAGAAAAATGAACCATGCTTTAAATGTAAAGCAACATGACTGCTTCAGAAGGAGGGATGTGAGGTTTTACACACAATTTGGATGGATTCAAACCCTACGGTAAGTCCTCGTTTTATGTTCGGGATGCATCAATAGACATCGCCGATTCGCACACTCACGATTGAGTAACGAGGTAGAGGCGCACGCTCATGTGCGCCTTCTTAATTTCTGCGTCATAACTTTCATCACCACCTACAACTATTTTTCTCTTGAACATTTTCTTGCAGTTAGTAATGTCTTAGTTCGATGTCAACCAACTAGAGCAGTGCATGCGCTTTTATCTTCGACTCTTACTTTCTTTATGTTGTTGTTCGGTAACGTTTCCGGCACTTTCAACGCCGAGCTGGTGGCAAGACACGTTGTCAGCAATGCCATATTCCAATCTAAAAGAACGTATAGAAAAAAGTGGAAGCTGGTATGGTTGCGAAGTGCAGCTGCGAGACAACTCAACGTTTATCAGCGCATTTTGTTTGGATGATTTTTCGTACTACCGGCAGCACTTGTATGGTGAAGTGATTTTGAGAAGAGAAAGTGCTCAGTTCTCGTTTCTCACTGAATACGAGTGGCAGCGTCTGAATGACTTACTTCTCAACTTAAGAAAGGATGGGTTAGTTTTACGCAGAGTTACTATCGGACAAGAACACTATGATGTTGTTGAAGCTCTGGAAAAGAAATCTTCCGAGCTTGTCGATAAAGAAGTTATTTTGTTGATGAACCGCTATCCACAAGAAGCGATTCGAAGTTTGCTTTGGGTAAAACCGGACGAGTTTCTGACGCCATCACCGTCCTTAAATGTGCAATTGCGCAGTGATGGCGAAATTATCGAGGTCAAAGTGACTCGTTTTTAGATTCTTTATGGAGAGATAGGAAGGTCGCCATTGCAGATTCATCCAAAAAACCATCCGATTTTTTGTGAGCGCGCAGGTATTGATAGCCTGCGATTAGCTTGCGGTGTAGCTCTTCTGCATCGTCTGACAACGGCTGATTCATAACGTGTTGAAAGGCAAGTTTGTACGCATCCATATCCACGACTTCAGCACGGCGATATAAATAACCACATCCCGTTGCTAACCATTCGAGAGAGCAATTGGCGCGCATTGCAATTTGATTTGCTTTGGTTAGGCTAGGTTCACTGCCTTTAAGGTATTTGCGTATTAAAGCTTCAGACACATCGACGCGTCGAGCGAACCCGCTGATGCTTTCTTCTCCGATCAGGGTGGCTAGGCGTTGGGCAAAAGACATATTTCGTACTCCAGTTCGAATTGCGAAAGTTTACCCGTTGAGCCGGTACGAAAACAAGACTACGATGAATGCAGATCAATTGAAGGAGAAAACCCATGGTTGCAAAAGTAGTAACTGCACCAAAAGGCCCAGAGTTCTCAGAGCTGGTTCAAGGATATTGGCGTGCAGTTGAGTGGGGAATGACGGCTCAAGAGCGTTTGTCATTTCTTAAGCAACACATTGAGTTAGGCATTACGACAGTCGATCACGCCGACATCTACGGTAATTACGAGTGTGAGGCGTTGTTTGGTGAAGCGTTAGCTTTAGACAAGAGTGTTCGTGAGCAAATTCAGATCGTGACGAAATGCGACATCAATTTGTGTGGCGATAAAACGCCAGAGCGTAAGATCAATCACTACGACACGAGCTCAGCACATATCTACCAATCGGTGAATAACTCGCTAGAACGTTTGAATGTGGATGAAATCGACGTACTTTTAATTCATCGTCCTGACGTGTTAATGGATGCAGACGAGGTTGCAGAAGCATTTTCTGAGCTTCATAAAGTCGGTAAAGTGAAGCACTTTGGCGTGTCTAACTTCACTCCACGCCAGTTTGAACTGCTGCAATCTCGCTTAGGTAAGCCGTTGGTTACTAACCAAGTGGAAATCAACCCACTTAACTTTGAGGTTGCTCACGATGGAACGCTTGATCAAATGCAAATGTTGCGCACGCGACCAATGGCTTGGTCTTGCCTCGGTGGTGGTTCAATTTTTAGTGGTGACAGTGAGCAAGCTGTTCGTGTCCGTAACGAATTAGAAGCAATTCGTGAAGAAGTGGGCGCAGCGAGTATTGACCAAGTAATTTATGCCTGGGTACGTCGTTTGCCATCTAACCCTATTCCAATCATTGGCTCTGGTAAAATCGAGCGTGTGCAAACTGCAGTTAATGCATTGAACATCGAACTTACTCGAGAGCAATGGTATCGCGTATGGGTGGCTTCTAAAGGTCATGGTGTGCCATAGAATTGATATCTTATCGATGAAATTATTATTAAAGGCATCCTCTAGCAGGGTGCCTTTTTAGTTTTAGCGCGTTACTGTTTACCCATTATGGAAATGGAAAGAATGAAATTCGAGCAAAAATGGGCTTTGGATGTTAGCTGCAACTTTTTGCTTACTTTGGGTGGAGGAGTTTTACCCATGTTTGTTTTATGTCACTAAACAGCGAATGTGATGCTTGCTTTTTAGTCATTTTGTTCACTCATTCATTCATATTGCGTATGCTTATTGAATAATAAAGAAATAAAAAACTCGTCAGTTTTCTCGTATTACATGCTGTAACAATCTGTTAGACTCCGGCGCAGATTGTGGAATATAAAAAGGTGATTGAATGTCTTTTCCCGTACTCATCTGTGATGATTCAGCGTTAGCACGCAAACAGATGGCGAGATCACTACCAGCCACATTGAATGCCGATATTACGTTTGCTATCCACGGAAAAAACGCGCTAGAAGAACTCGAAAAAAACGAGTTTAAATTGATGTTTCTTGATTTGACCATGCCAGAAATGGATGGCTTTGAAACACTAGAGCACATGCAACGGTTGGGGGATAAAACTCCGGTGGTTGTTGTGTCGGGGGATATCCAACCTAAAGCGAAAGAGCGCGTGTTCGCACTGGGTGCAAAAGCGTTTATTCAAAAACCGATCGCCAAAGATGAACTCAAGAAGGCGCTTAAAGAGTTGGTCGAGCCAGAACCTCGTCCTCAAATTATCACGCCTGTCTCTATTGAGTTACCGATTTTACGTCGTCGCGATATTTACATGGAAGTGGCTAACGTTTCAATTGGTCGAGCAGCCGATGCATTGGCGCGTCACTTTGATGTGTTTGTGCAACTACCTCTGCCGAACGTCAATATCTTTGAAGTGAGCGAACTTCACATGGCCCTACGCGACTTGGCGTCGCATGACAACGTATCGGGTGTTTGTCAGGGATTTTGTGGCGAAGGTATTGCTGGCGAAGCGCTAGTGATTTTGAGTGATTCAAGCGTATCTGATCTCAAAAAGTTGATGAAAGTACCAGCAGACAGCGAAGAGCTAGAAGACCTTGAGCTGCTAATGGATATTTCTAATATTTTGGTGGGGTCGTTCTTAAATGGTTTAGGCGAGCAGTCTGAAGTCCGATTCTTCCAAAGTCCACCAGTACTCCTTGGTCAGCATATCTCAATTGACTCGATCATTGAATCTACAACTGGAGCATTCAGCCGCACGATGACATTCGAAGTGAGCTACAACATTGAAGGAACGTCGATTCGTTGTGACTTGTTGTTTATGTTTGTGGATGAATCCTTGCCGCTGCTTGATAACAAACTGTCTTATCTAATGGAGGAGTTCTAATGTTGAATATGCCAGCAGAGTTTGAACAATTCCATTGGATGGTGGATATGGTACAAAACGTCGACATGGGCTTAGTGGTCATTGATCGAGATTACAATGTACAGGTCTGGAATGGGTTTATGACTCATCACAGTGGTTTGCAGTCTCATGATGCGATAGGTCGTTCTATATTTGATATCTTCCCTGAAATCCCACAGGAGTGGTTTAAATTAAAAACAAAACCAGTGTATGACCTAGGCTGTCGCAGCTTCATCACATGGCGACAACGACCTTACTTATTCTGCTGTCGCAATGTTCGACCAGTTACGCAGCAAGCGGAGTTTATGTACCAGAATGTTACGTTGAACCCAATGCGCACACCGACTGGAAAAATCAACTCGTTGTTTTTGTCTATACAAGACGCGACGGCTGAAGCTCTGATGTCTCAGAATCAATAGCGATAAAAAACTTTCTCAAAAGCCAAGGTCCGCCTTGGCTTTTTTGTATACTTATAATTGTGTTTCCCAATGCGTAGAACGTGAATATGGACTTTAATCTCGCCCTAAAACTCTACACCGCAGAGCAAGTAAAAAACGGTGAAACGCTGGCTGCGCAAATGGCTGGTGTTTCTATGTATAGCTTAATGCAACGCGCTGGTATGGCCGTGTATGAGCGCTTTTTACATCTGTATCCTAAATCAAAAAATATCTTAGTGATTTGCGGTAAAGGGAATAACGGTGGCGATGGTTACGTATTTGCATCTCTTGCGAAACAAGCTCAACTCAATGTACATGTTTTCCAAATTGGTGATGTATCTGTGCTAAAAGGTGATGCTTTGCGCGCATACCAAGACTGGCAGTCAATCGACGGTGTTAACAATGATTGGGATGAATGGAATACCGCATTGCTAGAAGCAGATGTGATCATCGATGCCATGTTAGGCACTGGTTTAAGCGGTGAGGTTCGTTCGGAGTATCGTCGCTATATTGACCAAATTAATCAAATTCATACCCCTGTGATTGCAGTCGACGTTCCTTCTGGTCTGTGTGCTAATACAGGTGCAGTTTTAGGTGATGCTATTCGTGCCGAGCATACTGTAACCTTCATTGGGGTTAAGCAAGGCTTATGCACTGGACAAGCGAGAGATCGAGTTGGCGAGCTCTACTTTTGTGGTTTAGGCGTCAATACTAAGTTTGATACTATCGAAGTAGAAAGTGCATTAGGTATTGATCATCAGGTTGTTTCAAGATTAATGCCCAAGCCAAATCCAACGGTCCATAAAGGTGACAACGGGAAGTTGCTTTGTGTTGGTGGCAATCAAGGGATGTCTGGGGCGATTCGTTTATGTTCCTCCGCAGCGATTAGAGCCGGAGCGGGTTTAACTGCCGCAATTACTCACACGAGTAGCCTTATTCCACTGCAGGTTGGTTGCCCAGAAGTAATGAGCCAGAGCATCACCACTGACTTGCTCAGGGATACTGAGAACGACTTAACTAAACGCATACGCTGGGCTGACGTATTAGTGTTTGGTCCTGGCTTTGGAGATGATGAGTGGGCTTATCAAGCCTATCAATATCTGGCTCAAGAGCAGAAACCTAAAGTTGTTGATGCTGATGGCCTCAATATTCTAGCGATGCTGAGCCAGCGATGCGATGGCACTCTAGTGTGCGACAACCATCGAGTGATCACGCCGCATCCTGGAGAGGCAGCTCGACTACTAAATGTAACCATTCAACAAATAGAAAGTGACCGATACTCTGCTGCAAGACAACTGCAAGAGCGTTATGGCGGTGTAGTGGTTTTAAAAGGCGCGGGGACGCTTATTTACGATGGAACGAGAATGTACGTCTGTCTAGCGGGTAACGCCGGAATGGCGACGGGGGGAATGGGAGATGTGTTATCTGGAGTCATTGGTGCATTACTAGCCAAAGGTTTACCAATTTCTGTTGCCGCACGTTTAGGTGTGGTACTTCACAGTCATGCTGCTGATATAAACGTGAGTCAGAATGGTCAAATTGGTCTTTTGGCAAGTGATGTCGTTAGCACTCTTCGTACCGCTATCACCCAAGAGCTCTATCGAAATTAATTAGATTTCATGCATTGCTGAGAAAATTGGTCGATTTTTTTGAGTACTTTTTTACGAATTAGCAGGGCATCTTAGTATTAGGTGATTGAGTTTTAGGCAGATTTGAGAGGTGATGCGTTTTAATTTTTAAGATATGACGCAAAGGTTTGCGCAATGGGTTAACTTAAGTG
>NZ_WXWS01000313.1:0-15272 GCF_009904715.1 Vibrio sp. V42_P2S4T144
TCATTAGACTCAAGGGCCCTTTTATCCGTTAATGCGCGCACACGGAGTTCGTGTCAGGGTATGAGGTAAATACCTCATGATTTGCTTTTTTGTACTTTTCCTTCTAATTAATTAAGGAGTTAAGTACATTTTTGTGAGAATCGAGTTGGAAAAAGCAACTAAATTAGACCGCATCCGCGCGGACTACAACGTTCACTACTGGAGCCAAGGTTTCTACGGCATTGATGACCAAGGCGAAGTATATGTATCACCACGTAGTGATCGTGCACATCAAATCCCTTTCAGCGCTATTGTAAATGAGCTAGAAGCGAAGCAGTTAAATCTGCCTGTATTAGTACGCTTCCCGCAAATCGTGCACCAACGTGTGCATGGTATTTGCCACGCATTCAACCAAGCAATTGAAGAATACCAATATCCAAACAAATACTTGTTGGTGTACCCAATTAAAGTAAACCAACAACGTGAAGTGGTGGATGAAATTCTAGCGAGCCAAGCTCAACTAGAAACCAAGCAGCTTGGTCTTGAAGCGGGTAGCAAGCCAGAATTGTTGGCGGTACTTGCATTGGCTCAACAAGGTAGCTCCGTGATCGTGTGTAATGGCTACAAAGACCGTGAGTATGTGCGTCTTGCACTGATCGGTGAAAAGCTGGGTCACAAGGTATTCATCGTATTAGAGAAGCTTTCTGAGCTGGATCTGGTACTAGAAGAAGCGAAAAGTTTGGGCGTAAAACCGCGCCTTGGTTTACGCATTCGCCTCGCCTCTCAAGGCGCAGGGAAATGGCAAGCAAGTGGCGGTGAAAAATCGAAGTTTGGTTTATCAGCATCGCAAGTGCTTAGCGTTATTGAACGTCTTAAACGCGAAGGCAACCTAGACGCGATGCAACTGGTTCACTTCCACCTTGGTTCACAGATGGCAAACATCCGTGATGTACGCAATGGTGTGAACGAGTCTGCACGTTTCTACTGCGAACTACGCGCACTCGGTGCAAACATCGAGTACTTCGATGTGGGCGGCGGCTTGGCAGTGGATTATGACGGCACACGCAGCCAATCATCGAATTCGATGAACTACGGACTTGCAGAATACGCACGTAATATCGTCAACACTGTGGGCGATGTGTGTCTGCAATACGAACAACCAATGCCAGTGATCATTTCGGAATCGGGTCGCTCGCTAACAGCGCACCACGCTGTATTGATTTCTAACGTAATTGGTACCGAGTCGTACCTACCGGAAGAAGTACATGAGCTTGATGAGGACGCTCCGCTGTTGCTACAAAACATGTGGCGAAACTGGGAAAACTTACAAGATGGTACAGACGCTCGTGCGTTAATTGAGATTTACAATGATACCCAAAGTGATTTGGCAGAAGTGCACTCTCAATTTGCTACAGGCGTGCTTAACTTGGAACAACGTGCGTGGGCAGAACAATTGTCACTGCGCATTTACTTCGAATTAAGCCGCAAGATGAGCACTAAGAATCGCTTCCACCGTCCGATTCTGGACGAGTTGAGCGAACGTCTTGCGGATAAGTTCTTCGTGAACTTCTCTCTCTTCCAATCTCTACCAGATGCTTGGGGTATTGATCAGGTGTTCCCTGTTCTGCCACTTTCTGGTCTGGGCGAGGCGGAAGAGCGTCGTGCAGTGATGTTGGACATCACATGTGACTCTGATGGCGCGATCGATCACTACGTTGATGGTCAAGGCATCGAGAGCACGCTACCTGTACCAGCTTGGAGCAAAGACAAACCGTACTTAATGGGCTTTTTCCTAGTAGGCGCATACCAAGAAATCCTTGGTGACATGCACAACCTATTTGGTGATACCCACAGTGCTGTAGTCAATGTTGATGAACACGGTCAATTTGAGATCAGTTACATCAACGAAGGTGATAGTGTAGAAGACATGATGCGCTACGTTCATATCGACGTGGATGCGATTCGTGACAATTATAAACAATTGGTTTCACAGCGAGTTGAAGCCAATGAACAAACACAAATCCTAGCAGAACTAGAACAAGGTCTAGCAGGATACACCTATTTAGAGGACTTCTGATATGAATGATTTGTTTACTAAAACTGATTATTCGCTTTACTCCAACTCTATGTCGTTTTTACGTCTGCCGTACATTCGTAACCCGGTATCGGCAGACGCAGACGTTGTGGTGTTGGGAGTCCCTCTGGACATGGCAACATCTGGGCGTCCAGGTGCGCGTATGGGTCCAGATGCAATTCGCCGTGCCTCAGTCAACTTGGCATGGGAAGGTAAGAAGTTCCCGTGGAGCTTCAACGTATTGGATAAACTGAAAGTGATCGACGCAGGTGATCTCGTGTTCGATTGCGGTGATGCGGAAGATTTTACTTACCGCCTTGAAGCGGCAACCAGTGAAATTCTAAAAAGTGGTAAAACCATGTTGGGATTGGGCGGTGACCACTTCATTACGCTACCTATCCTGCGTGCCTATGCGAAGCATCATGGCCAAATGGCGTTGATTCACTTTGATGCTCATACGGACACCTATGCAAATGGCAGTTCATACGACCACGGTACGATGTTCTACCATGCGCCGAAAGAAGGTTTGATCTCAGCGAAGAACTCAATACAAATCGGCATTCGTACGGAATACAAACAGCAAGATCACGGCTTCAATGTGATTAATGCGATGCAAGCGAATGACATGTCGGTGAACGAGATCCTAGAAGAAATTCGTCGCACCGTCGCAGACAAGCCAATATATGTCACTTTTGACATCGACTGCTTAGACCCGGCCTTCGCACCGGGAACTGGTACACCAGTTTGTGGTGGCTTGAACTCAGACAAAGCGCTGAAAATTATTCGTGGTTTAGCCGGCATGAATATCGTGGGTATGGATGTTGTCGAAGTATCGCCTCCATACGACCACAGTGATGTTACCGCACTAGCGGGAGCAACCATCGCACTAGAAATGCTTTACGCATACGCATCTGAGCGCGAATAGACATAATCATTTCTAAGGGAGCTTCGGCTCCCTTTTCTTTCTGATGCCTTCCTCTACCTTTTATTCACTCGTTTCATCTTGAACTCAGATCAACCGAGCAGACGCTTTATTTTTGCACTTTAACCATTAAAACCAGTTACCTATAAGGCTCATTCTATTCACGAAAAGTAAAAGATTTAACGTAATTAGACAAAGAAATGCACCGCTTTTTGAAAACAAAATCGGATTAGTTTTTCTAATTGAAATCATAGATTTTTATCTTGCTCAACTTCACACTTTTCGATTGCTAATTATACAAGCAAGCACTATTATCTCGCGCAAACACCCCCGCAACACAAGAAGTCAGTTGGCACTCTGTAAAAGAGCGCTAAGGGTTTTTACGTCTTAAACTTTTTGGAGAGATACGCAAATGTCTGCTTCGTTTCCATTAGCGAAACTTACCTTTTTAATCGCTATATTGACTGCCGTGGGTCAAATGACCCAGACAATGTACGTGCCTTCAATCGGTCATATGGCGGGCGAGTTTTTGGTATCTGCGTCATCACTTCAAGCTGTGATGGCTTGTTACCTAATCCCATATGGCTTGTCGCAATTTGCGTATGGCACACTATCGGACCGCTTGGGACGCAAACCGATCATCATCGTCGGGCTGCTTATCTACATCGCGGGTACACTGGTAGCATTATTTGCACATCAATTTGAATGGTTCTTGATTGGTAGCTTTATCCAAGGCTTAGGTATTGGCTGCGGCGGTGCGATGTCACGCACTCTGACTCGCGATTGCTTTGAAGGCTCTGATCTACACAGAGCAAACAGCTTAATTAGCATGTGTGTGATTTTCTCACCATTAATGGCACCAGTATTAGGCGGCTACCTAACAGAAGCTTTCGGATGGCGGTCGAGCTACTTGTTCTTAGCGCTATTTGCTATCGCGGTTGTGATCACCATGATGACAAGCATGATGGAGACGCTACCAAAAGAGAAACGCAAATTCGAACCAGTAGCCAAAAGCTACAAACACGTTTTGTCTGACCGTCGCTTTCAAGGCTTTTTGATTTGCC
Source organism: Vibrio sp. V42_P2S4T144 (assembly GCF_009904715.1). Taxonomy (NCBI): domain Bacteria; kingdom Pseudomonadati; phylum Pseudomonadota; class Gammaproteobacteria; order Vibrionales; family Vibrionaceae; genus Vibrio; species Vibrio sp. V42_P2S4T144. Next base: position 4,040 of record NZ_WXWS01000313.1, read on the forward strand.
TGGTTGCAACATTCGCTGGTGTGGGTGTATTCGAAGCAGCGGCTGGGGTGTTGTTAGGTGGGGTATTAGAATTACCTGCAACAACGGTAAGTTTGCTGTTTATATTGCCGATCCCAGGTTACTTGGTGGGTGCGGGCTTATCTAGCTACATCGCAAGACGTCGCTCTGAGCGTCGTGCTTTAAACGTAGGCTTGGTCTCTATTTTTGTGGGCTCTGCTATTGTGCTCATCCCAGGCTTGTTTGGTTTGACCACGGCGTTAACGCTGGTTGGAGGCGCAACCGTGTACTTTTTGGGTGCGGGTATTCTCTTCCCAGCAGCAACAACTGGAGCGATTGCGCCATTCCCATACCATGCAGGAACAGCAGGCGCGACATTAGGTGGCATGCAAAACTTGGGGGCAGGTGTCGCAACTTTGCTCGCGTCACTATTTCCAGCGCATAACCAGATGCCTTTGGGCATTTTGATGATGGCAATGTCGGTAATTGCAATGCTTGGGTTAATGTGGGTGAATCGAGCACACAATCACTCAAACGAAGTACCGCAAGTTATCTGATCATTATCAGCTTACTTTCAAAATCCAAAAGGGACACACTCAACAAGTGTGTCCCTTTTTTCATATCACACTATATCGATTTCCCGATGAGAATGATTTAACTTTCGAATTGATATTTGTTAAAAATAACAGCTGCTTACACAATGTGTTTTCAGCGCCCTTCAAATTGAGTATCCAACTCGGAAATATTGAGGATTCTCACTTTTTCGGTATACCCCATAACAAAGAATGGACAACTGAAAACCACTAACAAAATGAAAGCCCAGCCCTCAGGATGAGGCCACTTGGGTGTACAATAAGGATAAAATCAGATGCGTTTCACTTTAACTACGTTGGCCGTCTCGGTCGCGCTTGTCGCCGGATGCAGCAATCAAGGAATCCCCAGCATGACTCAATACTCCCAAACACAGATCGTTGCTCAACAAACTCAAGCTCCGGTTGCGAAAAAAGTCCCTCACGCGATGACTATTCATGGCGATACCCGCGTTGATAACTACTACTGGATGCGTGACGACGAACGTAAAGACCCTGAAATTTTACAGCACCTAGAGACAGAAAATCAGTACGCAGAAACCGTTCTAAAGCACACTGAAACACTTCAAGATACGCTATTTGAAGAAATTAAAGGGCGCATCGCAAAAGACGACCACTCAGTACCGGTTCGTAAAGGCAACTACTTCTACTCCAGTGAAGTGACCGGAGATAACGAGTACGAAGTCCATTTGCGAGCTAAAGACTTTGCAGGCAAAGACAAACAAATCATTTTAGATGTCAATGAACTAGCAAAAGAACATGAATTTTTCAGTATCGGCGGCCTATACGTTAGTCCGAATGAAAACTTATTGGCGTATGGCGAAGATACATTAAGCCGCCGCGTGTACACCCTTAAGATCAAAGACCTGACAACAGGCAATTACCTACAAGATGAAATCGAAGGGGCCTCAAGCGCTGTCGCATGGCAGAACGATAACAACGCCTTTTACTACATCAAAAAAGATCCACAGACCTTATTGGGCTACCAAGTTTATCGTCATGTATTGGGCACACCACAAAGCAGCGATGAGCTGATTTTTGAGGAAACCGACAGCGCCTATTACACCTCACTAAGCAAAAGCAAAGATGGCGAAGATATTTATATCTGGCATTCGAGTACAGAAACCAGTGGGGTCTCTATCATTGATGCGAACAACCCTAAAGCAAAGGCGAAACCGTTCTATCCTCGTGAAGATGGCATTGAATACAGTATTTCTAAGCTAGGCGATTGGTATTACATTTATACTAACTATCAAGCCGTCAACTTCCGTTTGATGAAAGTTCATCAAAATGACATGCATGACCGCTCTAAATGGCAAGATGTGATTGCCGCAGACGACAACACTCAACTTGTCGACTTCGAGTTATTCGATGATCACATCGTCTATGAGCAGCGCTCTAACGGCCTAGCAAGCGTCACTGTACGTCAGCTTTCAACAGGAAAAGAATTCCCCCTCACATTTAATGACGATGCGTTTGCTGCCTATTTGACAGGTAACCTAGAGCTGGATAACGAGAAAGTTCGTATTTATTACAGCAGTTTAACCACTCCAGGAACCTACTACGATTTCGATCTAAAAACGGGCGGGTCAGAAATCATGAAGCAAACACCTGTACTTGGTGATTTTAATCCTGACAATTACCAATCAGAACGCATCATGGTCACAGCCCGTGACGGTAAAGAAGTACCCGTTTCTTTGGTGTATCGTAAAGACTTATTTAAGAAAGATGGTACGAATCCACTCTACCAATATGGTTATGGATCTTATGGCGCAACCATTGAGCCAACTTTCCGCTCGACACGTTTGAGTCTATTGGATCGCGGCTTTGTTTACGCCATTGCTCATATTCGTGGATCTGAAATGCTTGGCCGCCCTTGGTATGAAGACGGTAAAAAACTAACCAAGCAAAACACATTCAACGACTTTATTGATGTGACTAAAGGTTTGGTTGAACAAGGCTACGGCGCGAAAGATAAAGTCTTCGCTGTTGGTGGCTCTGCAGGAGGTCTCTTAATGGGGGCTATCATCAACCAAGCACCAGAACTGTACCGCGGTATCGGTGCACATGTTCCGTTTGTGGACGTGGTAACCACCATGCTCGATGAATCGATTCCATTGACCACCAATGAGTATGATGAATGGGGTAACCCAAATAACAAAACATACTATGACTATATGTTGAGTTACTCGCCTTACGACAACATCAAGGCGCAAAACTACCCGAACATGTTGGTAACGACTGGCTTGCACGACTCTCAAGTACAGTACTTTGAACCAATGAAGTGGGTCGCCAAACTTCGTGAAATGAAGACAGACGATAACGTCTTGTTGTTCAAAACCGATATGGAAGCCGGACACGGCGGCGCATCTGGTCGATTTAAGCGCTTAAAAGAAGATGCGCTAGAGTATGCCTTCTTCCTCGATTTACTCGATAAAAAATAAGCGTATTAATAGAACTGTATCTCTAACAACAAAAAATGCCCGCAAGTTGCGGGCATTTTTTATAGACGCACTCTCTAAACAAAGAGTGGGGTTACCTAAGCACAGAATGACTAGCGTCTCTTATAGCCAAAGGAAAGCAGAAAGAAAAACGCCTACTCACAACGAGTAGGCGTTAACACAATAAATGTGTTTAGGCAGTAGAAACTGGCCTATTTATTAGAAGTAGTAACGAGCACCTAGAGTCCAGTAGTCGTTCTCTTCATTGTTGTAGTCGTTACCTAGGTCAAACTGGTAACCAGCGAAAGTAACGAATGCAGGAGTTACTGCGTACTCTGCTTGTAGCGCAGTTTCGCTTGAAACTGTCTTGTTGTCTTTGTCGTCTTCTACACCTTCGTAGTTAACGCTGAACGTCCAATTGTTGACTCCGTACGCTAGTAGGCCCTCAATCTGAGTAGTTTCTTCACGCATCTCGTAGAAGTATTCGTTCATGCCGTATACAACAGCTGCGTACAGACCAGAGCCATACTCACCGTAATTTACAGAAACAAGGTGTGATTCAGCAGTTTTAGTACCTAGACCAGAATTCTCAACATCACCGCCGCTGTATACGTAGCCTAGACCAAAGCCCGCAACAGAGCCGCTCAGTGCGATTTGACCACGTTGGTCATACTTGCTGCCTTTAGAAACGTATTCTGGAAGACCTGTGTTAGGGTTTTGTTGTAATGATAGGCCTCTATCATCATTTTCACCTTGCCAACCAAGACCTAGGTTGAAAGCAAAACCTTCGCCAAACTCAAAGCTTTTACGGTAGCTGATCATTTTTTCAGCACGACCAGTACCTAGATTGTTGTGATTGTCGTACAAAAAGTCGTTCGCGAACGCGATTGGTAGATCCGCAACGCCAGCGACATCGTAGTACGGAGACCACTGTGTACCTCCCACTAAACGGCCAAACTGCTGGTGGGTCGCGCCGATGTAGCCCAAACGAGTTGAAAACGACTGGCTACCACCATTTAGGTAGTTAAGTGCCCATTCGCCTTTAGCGTCGATAGTGATACCGTTGCCAATGTCTTTCTTGCCCGCAACATTGATACGTGGAGACACTTGGTGAACTTTTACTTCTTCTTCGAAATACTCACCCACGCCAACTGAAACGTGACCGCCGATCGATAAAGATGTACCATCGCTGTTGTAAACTTCTGCTGCGAAGGCCTGTGAACCACATGCTAGTGCCGCCACTGCAACGGCTAGAGTTTTCATTTTCATTGTTAACATCCGTATAGTTGTTTGTACCGGTTCGCTTAGAAACAGATTAAATCCGAATCAATCGCAACGAACACATAACAAAGTAGTAATGAAATAGAAATGAAACAAACACTTTCTTATGCAACCAGTGGTATCAGTGCTCACATTTTGAACTTAATCACAAAAAAATAGGGAACTTTTCATTCCCCATCATAAAATCTGTGGCTTTTTACGTGTCACATCTCCCAACGTGCGAGTGGCTTCTCAGTTTTGATACCGTTACTGCCCCAGCGGTCAATAACATCAATTTGCAGTATGCGGCTCGGTTTAATAAGCGATGTCAAGGTTTTCGACGGTCGTTTATCCGTCACTAACCATAGCGTTTTATCTTGTTCAAGCTGAGCTTTTAAAGATAATTTGTCTTCTTCTGTCCACTCAAGTTCCGGCTTAAATTCGCGCCCAACCACAAACAATTGGTTGCCAGAGGCAAAGTCCTCTAATGACTCACTCATCAGCACCACTGAATCGATGCCTTTATCGAAGATCTCAGCCTGTTGTTGGTTGATCAGTTCACGCACATTTAGCATAAGAGCCTGTTGATTCGTTTGAATCGCCTTTTGGTGTTCAGGATATACACGTTGTAGATCCTCTCCAACAATGCCCGCCATTCGGATTAAGTTTGTAGGGTTCAGCCATGCGTACTTCGATGTTGACCCGTTTTCCAATGTCAGAACTGCAACTCCTTGAGCTCTAGGAGAAATGGCCTGCGATGCATCGATTTCAATCAAGTGAATGTTGCCCTGTCGAGCGTAAACATAAGTCGGGTCTTGTTTCCAAATCGCACCAAGAGTAATAGCAACCGTCGCGGCTTGACCCGCTTGCTTAACTTGCTCTGTACCTTTATTTGCGAACCAGTTCTCAAGACGCTCAACGCCGTAACGCTTTGGAGGCAGATACTGAGTCTCTATCCCTGTACCTTTCATGAGTTGCTCAGACAACATGTACGTGACGGGAGTGCTGGTTAAAATGTCTTTGGCGCTTGCCAACGATGGAAGTGTTGTCGCTATAACCAAACCAAAAGTTATCGCTAATTTTTTTATCTTCATGTTCATTACTTTATAAAAAGGGTTACGCTTTTTGGATAATTCGGTAAACCGTTGCTGTTAGGAAAAATGCCGCAGAAACAATGATGATGGATGCGCCTGATGGCACTGGTAGCTCAAGCTCCATCGGCAGTATGGTTCCTATTAAACACGCAATGGTTGCCAATAAAGAAGAAAGGAGAACAAAACTGCCCATGCGTTTAGTCAATAACCTAGCCGTTGCACCAGGAATCAGTAGCAATGCACCAACCAATACCGCGCCAATAATCTTTACCGCGGCGATGGTGACCAAGGTGATCATCATGACAAACAAGTAATCATAAAAGCTGGTATTAAAGCCGCGTACACGTGCAATATCCGGGCTGATACAAGTTAGCAAAATGCGGTTAAACGTTGGAATAAGAAGCAGTAATATGATCAAACAACTGATCGCTAAAATAAGGATATCGTTGTCCGTCACAGTCAAGATCGAGCCAAACAACACGTTCTCCAACATGTGAATGTTGATCTTGCGAGCAACGTACATTAACAGCGCAGCACCAACCGCTAACGCTAGTGCAAGAAAAACCCCAACCAGTGTGTCGTAAGGTACATTCGTACGATTACGAACAAAGTGAAGCAACAGCGCAAAAATCATACAAAAGCTAAACAATCCGATGATCGGATTCTCTGGCGGCTCACCGAGCAACACACCAATCGCGATTCCGGTAAGCGCAGCGTGCCCAACCGCTTCAGAGAAAAAAGCCAGTCGCTTGGCGATGACTAATGTCCCAAGACCACCAAGTAATGGTCCTAATATCAGCGCTGCTACAATTGCGTTCACCATGAAAGCATAAGAAAAGCTATCGCTTAACCATCCAGCTTCAACGCCGCTAACCGCTAACTCTCGCAACCAATCCATTATGCAGCCTCCACTTTTGCTGTGTAGTGCTTGAATAATGTTTCTATACGATCAGGACTTAGCACATCTGAATGGTGCCCTGACGCCACAATTTGACGATTTACGACATGGACCTGCGCATCTAAACGGCGCACTGCGGTCACGTCATGGTGTACTGCCAGTACCGTTTTGCCTTCTCCAACGACTTCATGAATCAAACCTTCAAGATATCGAACACCTTGCTCATCCATGCCAGTTGTAGGTTCGTCTAAAACCAATAAATTGGGCTCATCCAGTAAAGCTTGCGCAAACAAAACACGCTGTTGCTCACCGCCAGAGAGTTGCCCCATACGACGGTCGCTACGCGTTGCCATACCCACGCGATCCAGCTGGGTCAGGGCATGTTGAGTTTGTTTCGTTTTACGTCGCCAAAATAGAGGGATACGAGTTTGGTTAAGCAGTACAAAATCCATCACGGTTAACGGGAGGCTTGCTTCAAACATCGCTTTTTGTGGCACATACCCTATCTTCCCCGATGCAGCTGATGGTTCTGGCCAATTGAGCGCTATGTTTCCCGAAAATGGCGTGAGTCCAAGTACCGAACGAAGCAAAGAGGTTTTACCACCGCCGTTCGGTCCCATAATCACGTGACATTTCGCGTTCTCGAATTCGGCGCTGATGTTCTGCAAAATGATATTGTCGGCGTATTTTAGGCCCACGTTACTTAAGGAAACGGAAGGTCCAGTCATTACGCCTTTTCCCCTGCTCGCTTACTCGCCACAAATTTCATGGCTTCGATTAGTGTTTCCACATTATCTCGCATCTCAACCTCGACTTTATCAGCCTCATACTCACCGTGAGTCATGTGAGAAAAGCGATAAAGCTGCACCCCAGTCGCCTCTTCGATGGTATCAACAAAGCGATTCGGCATATTGAGCTCATAAAACAGAACATCAATGCCCGATTCACGAATTTTCTCTATCGTTTCCTGTAGCTGGCTTGCACTTGGTTCTACACCATGAGCAGGCTCAATGACAGCGGCAACGTCAACACCAAACTCCTGAAGGATATATCCGTAAGCATTGTGGGTTGTCGCCACCTTCATACCAGCCGTGTCCAACTCACCAAGAGACAACATTGCATCACGCTTCATCAGGCGAAATGTTTTCGCGTATTTACGAGCATTTTGGCGATAGAACGTAGCATTGTCTGGGTCCAGTTGGCTTAGCTCACTCGCGATGGTGTAAACCTTTTGAATGGTTGTTGATAGACCGACAAAGGTGTGAGGGTTCACTGCTCCTTGACCAACAGACTGCCCCATAGCGGGCAATAAAGGCACTTCTTTGTTCGCTTCGATAACCACGAGATCATCACGCTGAGAAGCCTTGATCACTTTCAGTGCAAAATCGTCATGACCAATACCATTGATCACTATTACGTCCATTTCATTTAAGCGCTTAAGATCATTAGGTTGTGGCAAATAGTTGTGAGGATTAAAACCAGCATCAACCAAAGGAACGATGTCCGCCTTCTCACCAACAACGGCTTTAACATAGCTGTAATAAGGTTGAAGCGTAATACCAATACTGAGTTTATCGGCAGCAAAGCCAGTAGAAGACACCGTCAATAACGCGGTGGCTGTAAGAATACGACGTAAAAGAGAGCGTTTGATCATAGTACTTATCAATTATGTTGTCTTAATGGGCGTGAGAATGAGAGGAAGAGTCTGACAGAACGATTTGTTTCCACCCGAAATCGTGGCGTTTAGCTAGATCGCTTAGTCCCTCCACATTTAACGAACGGCTAGAATCATTAAACCAAATATCAGCTTGAGAACTGCGGCTATCCAACAGCATGGAAGCAGAGCCTTGGGCACTGGTCTTCACGCCAATGTAGACACCGTCATCAATTCGTTGCCACTGATGAGAACCTTTACGCTTCCAGTTTTGGTCTTTCACGAACGGAGCAATCCAAAGCACCTCCATATCAGAGATCTCAGGCCAAGTTCCGGTATCTAACTGCAAATCACGAATCTCTTCATGAGCGAGCTTAAGCTCAGCGATCAACCCCAACTCATTTTGATGTAAATCCGTGATTAACACTTGATGAGACTGCATGTCTGGCTTTTCAGTCGCGACCTGATGGTAGGGCATAAGTATGGCTGCTGAACTGAGAATTGCTGCGATTGTCAGTGCGACCCACTTTCCTTCTCGGTTACCATCATCAGGGCGAACTTTCTGTACACTCATTTCTCTTTCAGCTCAACGATATCCACTTCCACCGGGCTTTCATGTCCGGCATCAAATACCAAATAGAAATCTGTTTCAGGGTGAGTAAATTCTGCGATGGAACGCTTATCTGTTTTTTCTTTGGCGATCAGATTGTCGTCGTAATCGTACATTTCGACATCGTAGTCGACCGCTGTCGATCCATCCGAGTAGCCCGCTTCACAAATCACTTTATCTTGCGCCAAGTGACAGCTCATCAGAGGAAAATGTGCAGCAGCGTGAAAGGACGCAAATCCAGAAAAAAGCAAAACAGCTTTTAGAAGAGAAGTGTTATTCATGATAATTCCAAAATGGCCCAGCAATTGCTGAGCCTAATTCGATTAGTTAAGTTGAGTTTCAAACGTAAGATGAACATTGGCACTCGCTTTATCCGCCAATGGATTATCTTTTAATTCACCTTTGTAGTTCGCTTTCATTAAGTAGCGCCCAGCGACTTCTGGCGTGAAGATCACTTTGCCATCTTTATCGCTCACCACATCGATTTGTTCTTGATGGTTTCGGTACATGGTACCTTCACGTGTAATCTCAGCAGTAACGCCCTCTTGTGGCTCTCCGTTAAAGAAAAACTGGAAAGTCACAGGCTCACCTTCAATGATGTCCGATGGATGCGTGATCGGTTTCATCTCCAGCATTTTGCCTTCAATCTCCAACGCTTTGTCCGTTGGCATACCAACCGTAATGTAGCTTTCTGCTCGGGTGTAACTTAGTTGAGTAACCACATCACGCGCTTGCTCAGGAAGCACGTCACCACGCTCAGCTTTGTTTGCTCGCGCCCATTTCACCGTATCACGACGGCCCGCTTTGTATTGTGTGTAGTAGCTCGGCTGATTATTAATCGCGACTTTGTGCGTGCCTTCTTCTGTAAAAAAGAAATCAAACATAGAGCGACGCTTGCCACGAACAACAAAGTTAGGACGCTCAGAGCGGCCATCCGGCATCACCACAAATGCCTGATCACTACCCGCAGGCTTATCAAAAACAAACGTTCCGTGAGAGGCAGTAACATCAAATGTCAGCCAGTCACCGCCTTCTTTAGAAACCGTAAAGTGAGAGGGCAGAACCCAACGTGGATGTGCTTGTGCGGTGGTGGTTACAGCCAATCCCATTGCCATTACACTCGCCAATGCCACTGCTTTCATTTTGGTTTTCATTGTTGTGTCCTTTAATCACTTAACTTGATAATTGACGGTGATGACACCCGTCTCTTGTGTTGGTTTAAGCTCATAGCGCACGTCACTGTCCGCTAGCGTTATTTTTTGACGTAAGTAGTTTCGCCCACCGTGTTCACGAACGACCTCGACGTACAACGTGTAATTTCCTTGTTCCAAACGCTCCCCTGCGTCATTGGTTCCATCCCAGACAAAGCGGTATTGACCAGCAGGACGTGTTGCAGAAGTCACCGCATCAACAAGTTCACGATCATAACGACCCGCTTTTCTCCACCAGCTGCGTAGATCTTTTAACCATTCGTCTTTCCCTACCCATAACTGGATGGTTTTAACCGGTTTACGCTGATCGTTTTCAACCCAAACCGCCACATAAGGGCGTGCATACATTGAGGTATCTATCTTTGGAAGTTCGAGTTCGAAGTCGACCTTCGCGTTATCTGGTAGAGGCGCCGCGGAAAGAGAGAAAGGAGTAAAAGCCGCGATCAAAGCGGCTTTACAAAAGTGATTACGGCGGAAAAATCTTCCTGTGTTCAACATAAGTGTTCTCTAAAAAAGCTGTTATGGAACAGCAACAAAATAAATTACGAGCGACAGTAACGTACCAAAGCTCATCCATTGCATTGACGTTCTGAGCGTCTTCTTCTTAGGCAGTAACAAGCACACGCCTGTAAGAACAAAAAACACCATCAAAAGCGCAGTGACGTCGATAAACCACTTCCAAATCCCACCACTGTTGCGTCCTTTATGTAGATCGTTCAGCAGCGCAACAATACCGTAGTGCGTCGTTTCGACGTCTGCTGCACCAGTAGTCATATCAATAAAGACCGTAGCGTTATAACCCGGGCCTTTAAAATCCATAGAAAGCTCTCCGAGTAACAACTCATCTTGCTCAACTTCGGTATACACATCTAGTGCGGAGGGAGTGCCGCGAAGCTCGGTTTCTTTAGTCAAGAAAGCCACCAGCCCTTCACGATTAGGTTGAAAGGTATCTGAATGTGAGAATAGAACTGAGTGCGGAACCGTCAGAGTATGTTGTTGAATGATAGGTTCACTGCGTTCAAACAATTCGGGGCGATTGAGGGTAATACCAGTTACTGCAAAAAACAGCGTAACTAAGAGAAGAGCCATCGAAATATAGATATGTAGGCGGCGAGCCCAAGTTTGAACACCTTTGCTTTTAAGCAACATAGAAACAATCATCACCAATAAATGTGGGGCATAATTTAGGTGATAATCATTCGTATTGGCATTTAATTTACATTGTTTACTTTTTCAATTCAGCTTGGCTTGCACGTGTTTTAGCTATTTGGGCCAATGCGAGTTACCGATTGCCTACCCTCTAGATAATAACCCTATCAATTTTAATGACTCAAAATTTAATGATATTTCCAATACTAAAAAGTGGGATAGACTCCACCAAAATGCGCCTTTATGTATATTTAATGAAAAGCTTAAAAGCTATCCATAAACTAGATAAAAAAGGTAAGCTAAGAAGTTAGTGTAGGGTTAGATAGAGA
>NZ_WXWS01000316.1:0-15256 GCF_009904715.1 Vibrio sp. V42_P2S4T144
CTTTTGTTGACTATCTTAGTTATCATCTAGCGGATTTTTGAATTATAGGAATGTCATAATGAAACGAGTCGTAATCACCGGTATGGGTATTGTTTCAAGTATCGGTAACAACGTCGAAGAAGTTCTAGCGTCTCTTAAAGCGGGCAAATCTGGCATCACTGCATCTGAGCAGTTCAAAGAACACGGTCTTCGTTCGCAAGTATGGGGTGATCTAAAAATCAACCCGGCGGAACACATCGACCGTAAGCAGATGCGCTTTATGGGTGATGCGGCTGCTTATGCATACCTATCAATGGAGCAGGCAATCGCAGACGCTGGTCTTACAGAAGAGCAGGTTTCAAACGATCGTACCGGTATCGTTGCAGGTTCTGGCGGTGCTTCTGCATACAATCAAACGGTAGCGACAGACACGATGCGCGCCAAAGGCGTAAAGCGAGTTGGTCCTTACATGGTTCCTCGTACTATGTCTTCTACTGTTTCTGCTTGTCTTGCTACGCCATTTAAGATTCGTGGCGTGAACTACTCAATGAGCTCTGCATGTGCAACATCTGCACACTGTATCGGCCATGCTATGGAGCTTATTCAACTAGGCAAACAAGATATTGTTTTTGCTGGTGGCGGCGAAGAGCTAGATTGGTCTCAAACTATGATGTTTGATGCGATGGGCGCACTGTCAACCAAATACAATGACACGCCAGACAAAGCATCTCGTACATACGATGCAGACCGTGACGGTTTTGTTATCTCGGGCGGCGGCGGCATGCTGGTTATTGAAGAACTAGAGCACGCACTGGCACGTGGTGCGAAAATCTACGGTGAAATCGTAGGTTACGGTGCGACATCAGATGGCTACGACATGGTAGCGCCATCAGGTGAAGGCGCAATTCGTTGTATGAAGATGGCGATGCAAGACGTTGATGGTGTGGATTACATCAACACGCACGGCACATCGACACCAGTTGGTGACGTGAAAGAGCTTGGTGCTATCCAACAATTGTTTGGTGAGAACAGCCCTGCAATCTCTGCAACAAAAGCAATGACTGGCCACGCACTCGGCGCAGCGGGCGTGCACGAAGCGATTTACTCAACACTTATGCTAGACAAAAACTTCATTGCTCCAAGCATCAATATTTCAAACTTGGACGAAGCAGCACAAGGTCTGGACATCGTGACAGAAGCACGTGATGCAGAGCTAACGACCGTAATGTCAAACAGCTTTGGCTTTGGCGGCACAAACGCAACTTTGGTTATTAAAAAGTACCAAGGTTAACTGAATTTGTTGGCGCCTTGCGAGAGTACTGTAAACGCCAACAATCCAGTTTCCAGAGCTTGATCAGTCACACTGATCGAACAGACGCAGACTCTATCCCATGGAGAGCGGGATAGGATCCTTTTGTTCTGGAACTTTGCCCGGCTATTTAGCCGGGCTTTTTCTTTTCTCTGTTTCTGCTTTTCTCTAGGCTTCCCGTCAATCGATTCTATAGGAGTTACCTCCTTGAGGTTTATTGGTGTTATATCTTGAGATTTTTCGGGAAAAGGGCACAATCGCTTTAGTTTCGCATCTTGCGAATAAACGAACTCTTACAAATGGATGTTAGAACGCTGGCGCTATGAAAATTATTGTTGATGAAAATATGCCGTATGCTGAAGAGCTATTCAGCCAACTCGGTAACGTAATTCTAAAACCAGGTCGTACACTGACCGCCGATGATTTAGTGGATGTTGATGCCCTAATGATTCGCTCAGTCACCAAAGTGAATGCTGACCTGATCAGCAAAGCAAACAAGCTGAAGTTTGTTGGTACGGCCACGGCAGGCATGGATCATGTTGACCAAGCACTCTTAAAAGAGAAAGGCATTTTCTTCACTGCGGCGCCAGGGTGTAACAAAGTGGGTGTGGCGGAATACGCGTTCAGCGTGATGATGGTGCTCGCTCAGCAACAAGGTTTCTCGGTATTTGACAAGACGGTAGGTATTATTGGTGCAGGCCAAGTAGGTAGCTACCTAGAGAAATGTTTGAAAGGCATGGGTATGAAAGTTCTCATCAATGACCCATTCAAACAAGAGTCTGGTGATCCTCGTAGCTTTACTCCGTTGACAGAACTGATTGAAAGCTCAGACATCATTACACTACATACGCCAATCACCAAAGATGGCCCATACCCAACGCATCATTTGATTGATGAGAAGGTATTAAATGGTCTCCGCAGCGATCAAATTTTGATTAACGCGGCTCGGGGTCCCATCGTTGACAACGTTGCTTTGAAGCAACGTCTTTTGAAAAATGATGGCTTTACAGCGGCACTCGACGTATTTGAATTTGAACCAGAGGTTGATATGGAGCTTCTGCCTCTGCTAGCATTCGCAACCCCTCACGTTGCAGGCTACGGCTTGGAAGGGAAAGCTCGCGGTACAACGATGATTTTCAACAGCTACTGTGAGTTCTTAAATAACGAATTACGTGCGCATGCCAGCGATTTACTGCCAACCGCGCCTGTTCCTACTATGGTATTGGACAGAGCTTGGGACGAAGCAACACTGCATAACATCACGCAGTTAATCTATGATGTGCGTAGAGATGACGCTCTTTTCCGCCGTGAAATCAGTAAGCCAGGCGCTTTTGACCTGATGCGTAAAAACTACTGGGATCGCCGTGAATACAGCGCTGTCACGCTAGTGGGTAACAAAACATGTAACCTTGCTCCATTAGCAGAACTAGGTTTTCAGATTGAGGTAAGTCAATGAGCCAGCAATATAATGTTGCCATTTTAGGTGCGACCGGTGCGGTCGGTGAAACAATTTTGGATGTGCTTCAAGAGCGCAAATTCCCAGTAGGCGAAATCTTCCTACTCGCGAGTGAGCGCAGCGAAGGCAAGACTTATCGCTTCAATGGTAAAACGGTACGCGTTCAAAACGTAGAAGAGTTCGATTGGTCTCAAGCGCATATCGCACTGTTTTCTGCTGGTGGTGAGCTATCAGCCAAGTGGGCTCCAATTGCCGCTGATGAAGGCGTGATTGTTATCGACAATACATCACACTTCCGTTACGAGTACGACATTCCTCTTGTTGTGCCAGAAGTAAACCCAGAAGCGATTGCAGAGTTTCGTAACCGTAACATCATCGCGAACCCGAACTGTTCAACCATCCAAATGCTGGTGGCACTAAAACCAATTCACGATGCGGTGGGCATTGAGCGTATTAACGTATCAACTTACCAATCGGTGTCTGGTGCAGGCAAAGCGGGTATCGATGAGCTAGCAGGTCAAACGGCGAAGCTGCTAAACGGTCTGCCTGCAGACAAGAAGCAATTCTCTCAACAGATCGCGTTTAACTGTATTCCACAAATCGATCAAATGATGGAAAACGGCTACACCAAAGAAGAAATGAAAATGGTGTGGGAAACACAGAAGATCTTTAACGATCCATCAATCACAGTCAATCCAACGTGTGTACGTGTTCCTGTATTCTACGGTCACGCAGAAGCACTTCACATTGAGACTCGTTCACCTATCGATGCACAAGAAGTCGTTAACTTGCTTGAGCAAACTGACGGTATCGAAGTGTTCCACGGTGAAGACTTCCCTACACAAGTTCGCGATGCGGGCGGTAAAGACCATGTAATGGTTGGCCGTATCCGTAACGATATCAGCCATCATAGCGGCGTAAACCTGTGGGTTGTTGCTGATAACGTGCGTAAAGGCGCGGCAACTAACGCGGTGCAAATCGCAGAAGTTCTGATCCGCGATTACTACTAAGTCGCTTACAGTTCATTTCAAAGCCTCGCACAGTGCGAGGCTTTTTTGTACGAACGAAACAAAATAGTGTGAGATTAGTACGAATATGGCGAGAGCCACACATTTTTTATTCTCAACGCTATAGTTTTGCATGCGATATCCGATATATTTAACCGATCACCATTTCAAATTGTATTTAGCACAAAACTGAGCCTTCTATGCGTCAAAATTATAAGCGTTTGTTAGCAGCCCTTGTGTTGATGAGCGCGACTCAGACATCATCAGTGGTTCAAGCCGAAGGAATTCGTCTTGTTGGACCGTCTGGTGAAGTGCAATCATCTCCGAGCTATGCTGAAGATATTGAGCGAGCATTACCTGCTCCTCCTGCGAATACTCAACCGTCACGTTTCTTTGGTCCGACTGGTGAAAATCAAACACTATGGTCGATCGCTTCAGAATTACGACCTTCACGCGGTGTTACCGTTCAACAAACGCTTCTTGCCATTTACCGAATTAACCCTCAAGCGTTTGAGAACCAAAACATTCATGAATTGATCCCAGGGAGTCGGCTACGAGTACCTTCTCTAGAGCAAGTGCAAAGCGCGACCACAGCGCAAGCTGTTGCGATTATGAAGGCGCATGAAGCTAAGTTAAAACAGCCGAAGCCGACAAATAGAGCGACGCCAGCACAACGAGTCACCGAGCAACCAAAGCCACAAATTAAAGTAGAACCCAAGCCTGCGACTAAGCCAGAGACAGTGGCAGCAAAGGAGCCAAAACCAACTCCGAAAACAATACCCGTCATCCCTGCGCCACCAGTAACCACCTCTCCGCAGGGTGAAAAGCAGGTCAGTGCGCTGAAGGACAAACTTCAAGGCTCACAAAGTGAATTAGAGTCATTAGAAGAGAAGAACCATCGTCTTCGATTGATGCTGTCAGAAGTGCAAAGCGAAGTCGAAACTTTGAAAAGCGAGCTGAATGACGAAGAACGCATTCGCTCAGAAGTCGAGAAACTGCTTGCAGAAGAGCGCCAGCGCCTTGCTGAACAACAACGCATGCAACCAAGCACCATGGACAAAATTTTGTCTAATGGTTGGCTTGTTGGTCTTGCGGCATTAATTCCTGGTGCTTTGATTGCGTTGCTAGTTGTTATGCTTCTTGGTCGACGCTCTAAAGCGAAAGAGGAAGAAGCGGCTGCACAGGAACAGCAAAACGTTGATCCTCTTGCGGCGCCAATCGGTTTAGCGGTGGCGGATGAGCTGGATGAAGAGCTCACGCTTGATGATGAATTGTTTGCAGATGAAGATATCAACACACAGTCTTTACAAGAAGAGAAGTCAGATTTAGAAGAAGACGTCTTTGCTAACCTCGACGATGAAGAACTTGATTTCAATCTGGAAGGGGACGATGACCCATTTGCAGATATTGGCGATGACGGTGACCTAGATGTTGGTCTGGATGAGTTTGAGTCATCGAACAATGGTATCCAAGTCAACGGCGAAGAAAAGGCGCTTGGTTTAGAAGAAATGGAGCGAGCCTTAGATGAGGTTGCTCCAGAACTAGAAGTGCTCGATGACGATGAGTCTGGCTTCGATCTTTCGGATGATGCGAATGAGAAATCAGACTCGCTTTCAGACGACGCATTTGCCGAGTTACTTGCAGCTGATGAGCCGTCAGAAGAGTTACCAAGTGACACTGTCGACCAGGATATGCTTGATGACTTGTTTGCTGAACTTGGCAACGATGACTTCGATTTAGATACTGATGAGCCTGAGTTAAAACAGCCCGTTTCGGATGATGACTTTAGTGTAGGAGAGGCATCTGACGACGATATCGATAAGCTATTGGCCCAGTATGAACAACCGGCTAGTGAATCGGAAGTTCGAGAAGCTGACGCCAATGAAGGTCCTGTTCTAGATGAAAACAGTACAGAGCTACTCGATGAACTCATTGATTTTGATGAAGATGACACAGACGAGTTTGATCCACTAAACGAGCTAGAAGCAATCTCTGGTTTTGAAGGTGATGACTCGATCGAAGAGTTAGACGCAGATAGCACAGACTTACTGGATGAACTCATTGATGATGTTACCTCTGAACTTGATGAAGAGACTGAAGCTGATTTAGATCCGTTTGATGATCTGATTCGAGAGGACGAGAGCCCAGAGCAGAATAAATCGGAAGAGGAAGAGTTACTGAAATCACTTGGTTTTGGTGAATCAGACGCCGACGAAAAGCCATCTCCCGTAGTTGAGTCAGAACAAACTCATGAAGATCAGGACATTGAGTCTGGGTTGGACATCGACGCTTTATTAAGTGAAAGCCAGCCAGACACGCAACAAGCTGTAGAAGATCAACCATTAACCGAGCCAGAAGCTACTTCAGAGCCATTTAGCAGCGATGAATTTCTTGGTGATTTAGAGGACCTCTCACCAGAGAATGATCCTTTAATGAGCGAGCTAGACGACCTATTTGAGTCAGACAGTGAAGAGCTTCTGCCAACAGAACAAGAAAAAGCGGATTTTTCTGCTGAACTTGACGCTCTATTTGATAGTGAAGACGATTTACCGCAGCAAGTTGAAAAAACACAAGCGGAGATAGAGGAAGCTTCATCACTACAGCAAGAGGCTACCGATACTGATTCAACACAAGAACCATCCGTGGAGTCCGATGCTGAGGTACAGCCTCACGTTGAGCAAGAGGAAGACATTCCAGCCTTCACGCCGACACCAAATACAATAGAAAATGAATTCGGTGTTCCACAAGAAGAAGATTGGCTACTGGATGAGCCTGAATTGGAGCCGGAAACTGAGTCGACCAACGATTCAGAAGAAGAATTCAATTTTGATGAGCTAGATTTGCCAGAATTCAGTGAAGAAGATGCTCTAGCATCTATGGCTGGCGAACCTGCGTTAGAAACGTCCGAGTCCGTTGAGTCAGAACAAGTTGAAGCAGGCTTACCAACTGAATCAGAAGATGAATTCAATTTTGACGAGCTGGATCTTCCTGAGTTTAGTGAAGAAGATGCTCTAGCATCTATGGCTGGCGAACCTGCGTTAGAAACGTCCGAGTCCGTTGAGTCAGAACAATTTGAAGCAGGCTTACCAACTGAATCAGAAGATGAGTTCAATTTTGACGAGCTGGATCTTCCTGAGTTTAGTGAAGAAGACGCATTGGCGTCTATGGCGGATGAGCCGGAGTTAGAAACGTCCGAGTCCGTTAAGCCAGAACAAGTTGAAGCCGACTTGTCAGCTGAGTCCGAAGAAGAGTTCAATTTTGATGAGCTCGATTTGCCAGAGTTCAGCGAAGAAGACGCATTGGCGTCTATGACGGATGAGCCGGAGTTAGAAACGTCCGAGTCCGTTGAGCCAGAACAGGTTGAAGCCGACTTGCCAGCTGAATCAGAAGATGAATTCAATTTTGACGAGCTGGATCTTCCTGAGTTTAGTGAAGAAGACGCATTGGCGTCTATGGTGGATGAGCCGGAGTTAGAAACGTCCGAGTCCATTGAACTAGAACAAGTTGAAGCCGACTTGCCAACTGAGTCCGAAGAAGAGTTCAATTTTGATGAGCTCGATTTGCCAGAGTTCAGCGAAGAAGATGCCTTGGCGTCGATGGAAGAAGAGCCAGAATTACCGAGCTCTGAGACTGCAGATATAGAACCAATCTCCGGTGAGGATGAAGAGTTAAGTTTTGACGACCAAGATCTTCCAGAGTTCAATGAGGAAGATGTTCTCGCGTCAATGAACGAGGGTGCGTCAGAGAGCCCTAAGGTTGAAGCAGAGACATCGAGACCAGCTATTCAAGCCGATAACGATCATGATGCTTTGTTTGAAGTATTTGCGCAGCAAAACGGCTTTGATACTGACCCAGAAGTGCAGCCAACAGCGACAGAGGGTGAGCCGCTCAGTAATTTGGATGATGAATCATCAATGGCTAACCTTCTTGCGGAAGACGCAAACTCAGAAGTATTTGAAGGTAAACTAGACAGTGACACCATCGCAAGTGCAGGTATGGATTTTGAAACCATGCTTGATGTTGGAGATGATTGGGATGGCTTTAAACCCGCTGCTGATAACGTAAGTTCTACTGAAGAAGTGCCTGAGGACCAGCGTGATGTTTGGAATTCGAGTGATGCACTAAGTCAGCCAGAGATCGCGCAAGAAAACTGGGCAGAGCAAAGCGACTTGGATGATTTCGACCCGAAGAAAAATCAATTTATGACGATTGATGAATTGATGGCTCAGGTCGACAGAGAAGGTGGTGAGTTCGAAGAAGAAGACCTTAAGCTCGATGTCGGATTGAACGAGTTTCCAGATGTTATCGGCGAGATCGGCGATATTGACGTAGATAACAATGCTGAAGCGGCTGGGAAACTGGATTTGGCTAAAATCTATCTCGAGATGAACGATTCTCAAGGGGCGATTAAACTACTAGAAGAGGCGATTGTTTACGGTGAGGATGATATTCGCCGCGAAGCAAAAAGCCTGATTGACGCCATTAATGGCCGATAAACCGAAACAAAAGGGTAGCGTTTGCTACCCTTTTTGTGTCCCGTTAGTAGGATGCTACCTTTATGTCACCCTTGGTGAAACTGGCAACTTGAGGTGACTTGAGTATATACTTCCCGCCCCATTTTAGAGTTCGAAGGTTAAGATGAGAATCGCATTAGGTATCGAGTACAACGGTACAAACTACTTTGGTTGGCAGCGCCAAAGAGAAGTGAAAAGTGTCCAAGAAGAGCTAGAGAAAGCATTGTCCGTCGTCGCTAATCACCCAGTTGAAGTTCAGTGTGCTGGTCGGACAGACGCAGGCGTGCATGGCACGGGACAAGTTGTGCACTTTGATACCAACGTTACTCGAAAAATGGTAGCTTGGACCATGGGCGCAAACGCGAACATGCCAAGCGATATAGCGGTTCGTTGGGCTAAGGAAGTTTCAGATGATTTCCATGCAAGATTCTCAGCGACAGCTCGCCGTTATCGTTACATTATTTTCAATCATGCTTTACGTCCAGGCATCCTAAACTCGGGGGTTAGTCACTATCATGGTGAGCTCGACGAGAAAAAAATGCATGCAGCAGGGCAGTTCCTACTTGGCGAAAATGATTTTACGTCGTTTCGCGCGGCGCATTGTCAGTCTCGCAGCCCATTTCGAAACTTGATGCATCTGAACGTTACGCGCCATGGGAACTATGTGGTTATTGATATTAAAGCTAATGCGTTCGTGCATCATATGGTTCGTAATATCACGGGTAGCTTGATAAAAGTTGGACGTGGCGAAGAGAGTCCTGAATGGATCAAGTGGTTATTAGAAGCCAAAGATCGCAAACTAGCGGGTGCGACAGCGAAAGCGGAAGGTCTGTACCTGGTAGATGTAGACTACCCAGAAGAGTTTGGGTTACCTGAAGTGCCGATCGGTCCACTGTTTTTACCAGATAATTTGAACTAATTTTACAAACTTATTTCAAAATATCGGTAGTGTTTACATTGAATGTGAACGGAAAACATACGCTATTTACGATATCAAAAATAGGTACAACCAGTTTTTTATCTACAGTAGCTGCAAGATATGGTTTAATCCGTCGGTATTATGTCGAATTTATATCTTTCGCAATGAAGCGGAAGAGTTGAGAGAAAAGGTCTTCCATGAGTTGGCTTGAAAAGATTTTAGAGAAAAGCAATCTAGTAAGTTCACGCAAAGCTTCTATCCCAGAAGGTGTGTGGACTAAATGTACCTCTTGTGAACAGGTTTTATACCATGCTGAACTAGAGCGTAACTTAGAAGTTTGTCCAAAGTGTAACCATCACATGCGTATGAAAGCGCGTCGTCGTTTGGAAACATTTTTAGATGAAGGTAATCGAGTTGAATTAGGTTCTGAACTTGAGCCACAGGATAAACTGAAATTTAAAGATTCTAAGCGATACAAAGAGCGTATCTCTGCTGCACAAAAAAATAGCGGTGAGAAAGATGCGCTAGTTGTGATGCAGGGTGAATTGCTTGGTCTGCCGCTTGTGGCGTGTGCGTTTGAATTCTCCTTTATGGGTGGTTCAATGGGTTCAGTCGTTGGTGCTCGCTTTGTGAAAGCAGTGGATGCAGCCATTGAAAATAACTGTGCGCTTGTTTGTTTCTCAGCAAGTGGTGGTGCTCGTATGCAAGAGGCTTTAATGTCTCTTATGCAAATGGCAAAAACCAGTGCTGCGCTTGAGCGTTTATCAGAAAAAGGTCTGCCGTTTATTTCTGTTCTAACTGACCCTACAATGGGTGGTGTATCAGCAAGTTTGGCTATGTTGGGTGATATCAACATCGGTGAACCTAAGGCCCTGATTGGCTTTGCTGGTCGTCGTGTAATCGAGCAAACAGTGCGTGAAGATCTTCCTGAAGGTTTCCAGCGTAGTGAGTTCCTACTTGATCACGGTGCTATTGATATGATCGTTGACCGTCGTGAAATGCGTCAGCGTGTGGGTGGTCTTATCGCTAAGATGACTAACCACAAGTCTCCTTTGGTGGTTTCGGTTAACGAATCTCCAAATGAAGAGCCATATTCTGTACCAGAAGCGGACGAAAAAGGGTAAAGTATCAACTAACATAAAAACCAAAGAATTTAATGGTTAAAGTTAGATGACCCAAAACCCAATTCCTCAAGCCACATCTTCATTAGAGATGTGGCTTGATTATTTAGCAAATATTCATTCCTCAGCAATTGATCTAGGCTTAGACCGTGTCCAAGCGGTAGCAAACAAAGCCAATCTTACCAAACCAGCTCCAACCGTAATCACCGTTGCTGGAACCAATGGCAAAGGCTCAACGTGTGCGTTAATGGAAGCCATTTTACTTGATGCTGGCTATTCAGTCGGTGTTTATAGTTCTCCGCACCTGATTCGTTACAACGAGCGTGTACGCATTAATGGCGTTGACGTTGTAGATGCCAAGCACTGTGAAGCATTCGATTATGTAGAAAAGCAGCGTGGTGATGTTAGCCTTAGCCTCTTTGAATTCGGTACGCTTGCTGCGCTACGTATTTTCCAAGTAGAGAAAGTTGACGTTGTCTTACTTGAAGTAGGACTTGGCGGCCGTCTAGACGCCACTAACGTTGTTGACCATGATGTTTCTGTTATTACGAGCTTAGCGATCGATCATGTGGATTGGCTTGGTGATGACATCAATGTTATTGGTTTTGAAAAAGCGGGCATTTACCGTTCAGGGAAGCCAGCAATTTGTGGTCAACCGACGCCACCAGCGACCGTGGCGGCTCATGCTGACGATATTGGTTCTGAGTTCTTCCAAGTAGGTATTCAGTACGATTACCAACTAACTGATAATGGTTGGAAATGGAGCAGTGGGGCATTTGAGTTAGAGGATTTACCAATCCCATCGCTACCATTACAAAATGCAGCCACTGCACTGATGGCACTAGGGGCTTCGGAATTGCAAATCACTGACATAAATATTGTCAATGGCTTGAATAATGCTCGTTTGGCGGGGCGTATGCAAGTACTGCATCACGAACCTGAAATAGTCCTTGATGTCGCTCATAACCCGCACTCTGCTGAGTATTTGGTAGAAAGAGTGAAGCAACAATATCTGGGTAAGAATATCCATATTGTGGTTGCAATGCTGCATGACAAGGACATTAAAGCAACCATTGAAGCGCTAACTCCAGTTGCAACACAATGGTATCCAGCGTCGCTTACTGGACCGAGAGCGGCGACCGCTGATGAATTGTGCCAATACTTACCTGATGGGCAAGTTCATTTTGAAAACCCTGTTGACGCCTTCGAGAGTGCGAGAAGCCACGCAAAGGCAGGAGACGTTATTCTGGTGGTTGGCTCATTCCATACCGTCGGAGAGGTATTGGAACATTGGCAATCAAATAATAAATAAGCAAAGGTATTTTGATGGCAAGTAAATTCCAAAGTCGTTTAGTCGGCACCATCATTCTAGTCGCAGTCGGAGTCATTGTTCTTCCCGATGTGCTAGATGGTAAGAAACTGCACTACAAAGAAGAATTTGCCAGTATTCCTATCAAACCAGAACTTGATAGTGATGTGGAAAACTTCGAAATATTAGAGCCAGTGGAAGACGACATTACGTTACCGGATTCTCCGGTTGAAGCTGTAGTGCAAGAACGTGAGGATGCTCAAGTAGCCGTTTCTGAGCCCGAGCCAGTGCCAACATCTAAACCTGAGGTCATCAAACAACCAGAGCAAGTTGAGGTCGTCACTCGTCCTGTTCAAGAGAAAAATCAATATGAAGATTCAGCTTGGATCATTCAGTTGATGGCACTTAAGAATCACGAAAATGCTGTCGCGCTTGTCGCGGATTTGCAAAAGCGTGGTTATCAAGCTCACACAAAGAAAGAAAACGAGTTTACGAGAGTGATTGTTGGCCCTGATGTGTCAAAAAGTAAACTTGAACGACAAGTTCAAGAATTACAAAAAATTACAGGTTCAAAAGGTCAATTGCTTAAATTTAAGCCATTAAATCCATAAGAAAACGTTTGCGTCAGCATTTTTTCTGTTAAAATGCGCGCCAACTTAAGATGAAGAAAAGATGAATTGGATAGATTTTATCATTTTAGGTGTGATCGGATTTTCAGCTCTGATCAGTTTAGTTCGCGGTTTTGCTAAAGAAGCTTTGTCTTTGGTGATTTGGTTCGGAGCGTTTTTTATCTCCAGTAATTACTATGCCAAATTGGCGGTGTACTTCACCAACATCGAAGATGATATGTTTCGTAACGGAGCGGCGATTGCGGCGTTATTTGTCGCAACCTTGGTAGTTGGTGCAGTGGTGAATTACGTCATTGGTCAACTGGTACAAAAAACAGGGCTATCAGGTACGGACCGAATTCTCGGGATTGTATTTGGTGGTCTACGCGGAGTCTTAATTGTTTCTGCGGTGCTGTTTTTTATGGATGCGTTTACTGCATTCCCAAGCTCGGATTGGTGGAAAGATTCACAGTTGATCCCTGAGTTCAGCCGTATCATCGCCCCATTCTTCGAGCATTTACAAGCAACATCAAGTTTTCTGTCTGGCACTATCTAGTAGTGCCAGCTACTGTCGCAAATCGAGGATTAGGACATGTGTGGTATTGTTGGAATCGTGGGCACAACGCCTGTAAACCAGTCTATTTATGACGCGTTAACGGTGTTACAGCATCGTGGCCAAGATGCCGCTGGTATTTGTACCATAGAAAGCAATCGTTTTCGTCTGCGTAAGGCGAACGGTTTAGTCAAGGATGTATTTGAAGCAAGACACATGCAGCGCCTGCAAGGCGAGGTCGGAATTGGTCATGTTCGTTACCCTACAGCAGGCAGTTCAAGTGCTTCAGAAGCTCAACCTTTCTACGTAAACTCTCCTTTCGGTATTACACTTGCCCACAACGGTAACTTGACTAACGCTAACGAAGTTCGTCAGAAGCTGTTTGAAAAAGATCGCCGTCATATCAATACCACTTCAGACTCTGAAGTATTACTAAATGTACTGGCGCACGAAATTGACTCAGTAAAAGGAAATGTCACGACCGAAGACGTATTCCGCGCAGTCACCAATGTTCATCGCACAATTCGCGGTGCTTATGCTGTGACCGCCATGATCATTGGTCATGGTATGATTGCATTTCGTGACCCACACGGTATTCGCCCGCTGTGTTTAGGTAAGCGTGAAGTTAACGGCAGAGCAGAGTACATGGTTGCGTCTGAATCGGTGGCATTGGATGCGGTCGGTTTTGATTTCGTCCGTGATGTTGCACCTGGTGAAGCGATTTACGCAACGTTTGACGGTGAGCTTTACACGAAGCAGTGTGCAGATAATCCTAAGCTTAACCCTTGTATTTTCGAGTTCGTATACTTTGCTCGTCCAGATTCGTTCATCGATAAAATTTCGGTATACAGCGCTCGCGTTGAAATGGGTAAAAAGCTAGGCGAACGTATTCGTGAAGATTACGCAAACCTTGATATCGATGTTGTCATTCCTATCCCTGAAACGTCTTGCGACATTGCACTGCAAATCGCTCAAGCGATCGATATCCCTTATCGCCAAGGTTTCGTGAAAAACCGTTATGTTGGACGTACGTTTATCATGCCTGGCCAGCAACAACGTAAGAAATCAGTACGTCGCAAGTTGAATGCTATTCGTTCGGAATTCAAAGGTAAGAACGTGTTGCTGGTGGATGACTCTATTGTTCGAGGTACAACGTCAGAGCAGATTATTGAGATGGCTCGTGATTCTGGTGCCAAGAAAGTGTACATGGTCTCAGCGGCCCCTGAAGTTCGTTTCCCGAACGTATATGGCATTGATATGCCAAGTGCTACAGAGCTTATTGCCCATGGCCGTGACAACGATACAATTTGTAAGCAGATTGGTGCCGATGCGCTTATTTATCAACGTCTAGAAGATTTGGTAGAAGCTGTAAGTCTTGGAAATCAAGACATTACTCAGTTCGATACTTCCGTGTTTAACGGTGAATACGTAACGGGTGATATCGACCAACAATACCTAGATTTTTTAGATGGTCTTCGTAACGATGATGCGAAAACACAACTTGAAATCCAACAGGACTTAGCAAACCTAGAGCTTCATAACGAAGGCGCATAGGATGCGCTTTCTTAAGTCGTAAAAAAACCAGAGCTTCGGCTCTGGTTTTTGTTTTCGCTATCTAATTAGTGAATGTTATAAGCGATCACAAAGTCAATAAAGAGGCGAACTTTCTCTGGCAGGTGATCTTTGTGGTTGTAAAGCATATAAATGTCGCGCGGGTTTGCACTCCAATCTGGCAGTACGCGTACCAAATCGCCGCTCTCGATGTACTCTTTGATCATGACATCTGGCATTAGGGTGATGCCTAAACCTTCGGAACAAGCGCTGCGCACCACATTGAGCGCGTTTGCTTGAAAACGACCACGATCAACATTCACCACAGACTCGCCTTTGCTATTAATCAAGGTCCACTTAATAAGCGGGTACCCTTTTAGCAATGAATGGTTAGAGAGCTCTTCTGCATGATGTGGCGCAGGATTCGAGGTTAGATAGTCAGGGCTTGCAACGAGAATATCCTTCACTTCGCCAATCTTACGCGCGATGAGGCTAGAGTCGCGTTGCGGTCCCACTCGAAAAATTACATCCCATTCAGTAGGGTCAAGCTTGTCCGCATTATTCTCTGTCGTTAGCTCAATGTTGATGTCCGGGTACTGCTTCATAAAGCTGTTGAACATCGGCATCATCATTCGTTTAGTTAAGTTGTAAGGCGCGGATATCTTAATCTTGCCGGATGCTCCTCGGCAGTCGTCAGTGATTTCCTCTGCTGCGGTTGTTAGCCTTTGTAGTAAAGGAGAGCACTCATGGTAAAAACGTTCCCCTGCTTCAGTGAGCGAAAGTTTGCGAGCATGACGGTTCAATAGTCGAAGATTGACAGAGTCTTCTAGCGCTTGAATGCGTCGGGTGATGGTCGCAACCGGGATCATGGTTTTTCGCGAAGTTGCGGTGTAGCTCCCATTTTCGACAACCAGTCGAAACAGGTTTAAG
>NZ_WXWS01000114.1:0-15230 GCF_009904715.1 Vibrio sp. V42_P2S4T144
TGTAAGCCAGTGAGCTCATAACCACACTTTTGAAAAGATTTTAAGAGAGCAAATAATGAAATCATTAATCATTAAACTGTGGCGTACCATGACGCGCCCAGCTGTACATATCAGCCTAGGTGTGCTGACTATGGGCGGCTTTATTGCTGGTGTTATCTTTTGGGGTGGCTTTAACACCGCTCTAGAAGCAACCAACACAGAAGAATTCTGTATTAGTTGTCACACAATGCGTGACAACGTGTACGTTGAGCTACAAGAAACGGTGCACTGGAAAAACCACTCTGGTGTTCGTGCTACCTGTCCTGATTGTCACGTTCCACATAACTGGACAGATAAGATCGCTCGTAAGATGCAAGCTTCTAAAGAAGTATTTGCACAAGTATTTGGCAACTACGACGAACCGGGTGTGTTCGAAGAGCGTCGTATCGAACTTGCTAAACACGAATGGGATCGTTTCTCGGCAAACAAATCTCTGGAGTGTAAAAACTGTCACAACTACGAATCGATGGATTTCGAGCAAATGTCTCCTACGGCTCGTATCCAAATGAAGCAAGCCGCTGAGAAAGATCAAAGCTGTGTTGACTGTCACAAGGGTATTGCGCACAACCTACCAGCAGGCATGGACAGCATTGGCGGTATCGTGGGTGATCTAGAGGGTATGACTTCTAACACTGATTACGGCGTTGGTCAGCAACTCGTGAGCGTTCGTCACCTACCAATTTACTTTGATGCGCAAGGCAGTAAAGAAGCTGGTCTTCTTAATCCTGCATCGACCGTTAAAGTTCTTGAAGACAAAGGCGAGTTTGTTGAGATCGAAATTGACGGTTGGCGCAAAGCAAAAGGTTTTGGTCGTGTAATTCAAGAAGACTTCGGTAAGAACATTGCGACTGCGTCTCTGATGAAAGAAGCAGCAACAGACAGCAACATTGTGACGACTGGTGAGAAAAAAGTGGATGAGTTAACAGGCCTTCCTTGGGAAAAAGTAGCGGCGAAAGTATGGATTAAGAAAGAGTCTATGCTGAACGACATCAATCCTGTTTGGGAAAAATCTCGTGAAGCCTACAAGACCAATTGTTCTGTATGTCACACTCAACCTGCGGAAGCGCACTTCGACGCGAACACCTGGCCAGGTATGTTCGACGGTATGTTGGCGTTCGTTAACCTAGATACAGACAGTGAAGCACTGATCTTGAAGTATCTACAGAAACACTCTTCAGATTATGCTGAAGGTCACCACTAATAAGCGTCGGATTGGAGTAATTTTAAATGGCTATTACACGAAGAAGTTTTCTTAAAGGTGTAGCAACCACAAGTGCAGCGTCAGTAATTGGTCCTAGCTTATTGGCGTCCGCCTCTGCAAATGCCGTTGAGACGACAGGTACTTGGAAAGTAACCGGTTCTCATTGGGGCGCGTTCCGCGCCCACATCTACGCGGGTAAAGTTCAAGAGATCAAGCCGCTAGAGCTAGACAAAAACCCAACAGAAATGTTGAACGGCATTAAGGGTATTATCTACAGCCCTTCACGTGTTCGTTACCCAATGGTTCGTCTAGATTGGTTGAAGAAACATAAATACAGCGCGGATACTCGCGGTAACAACCGTTTCATCCGAGTAACTTGGGATGAAGCGCTAGACTTGTTCTACCGTGAGCTAGAACGTATTCAAAAAGACTACGGCCCATGGGCGCTGCATGCAGGTCAAACAGGTTGGAACCAAACGGGTTCATTTAACAACTGTACTGCGCACATGCAACGTGCAGTAGGTATGCATGGCAACTTCATCACTAAAGTAGGTGACTACTCGACGGGTGCAGGTCAAACCATTATGCCGTACGTGCTAGGTTCAACCGAAGTGTACGCACAAGGTACGTCTTGGTCTGAGATCCTAGAAAACTCTGACAACATCGTTCTTTGGGCTAACGACCCAGTGAAAAACCTTCAAGTAGGTTGGAACTGTGAAACGCATGAGTCGTTTAAGTACCTTGCACAACTAAAAGAAAAAGTGGCGAAAGGTGAGATCAACGTTCTATCTGTAGACCCAGTGAAGAACAAAACTCAGCGCTACTTAGAGAACGATCACTTGTACATCAACCCGCTGACAGACGTAGCGTTCATGCTCGCTGTGGCACACGTGTTGTACAACGAAAACCTGTACGATAAGAAATTCATTGATACTTACTGTCTCGGCTTTGAAGAGTTCATTCAATACGTTCAAGGTAAGACAAAAGACAAAGTAGAGAAGACGCCTGAATGGGCAGCAGCGATTTGTGGTGTGAAAGCGGACAAGATCCGTGAATTCGCACGCATGCTAGTCAGCGGTCGTACACAGATCCTGATGGGTTGGTGTATCCAGCGTCAAGAGCACGGTGAGCAGCCATACTGGGCAGCGGCTGTGGTTGCTGCAATGGTTGGTCAAATCGGTCTACCTGGCGGTGGTATCTCTTACGGTCACCATTACTCAAGTATCGGTGTGCCTTCTACTGGTTTCGCGGGCCCTGGTGGTTTCCCTCGTAACCTTGATCAAGGTATGAAACCGAAGTGGGACAACAACGACTTTAACGGTTACAGTCGTACTATCCCAGTTGCACGTTGGATCGACTGTCTGCTAGAACCTGGCAAAGAGATCAACTACAACGGCGGTAAAGTGAAACTGCCAGACTTCAAGATGATGGTTATCTCGGGTTGTAACCCATGGCACCACCATCAAGATCGTAACCGCATGAAGAAAGCGTTCCGCAAACTTCAAACGGTTGTAACGATCGAGTTTGCTTGGACTGCGACATGTCGTTTCTCAGATATCGTTCTACCGGCGTGTACGCAATGGGAACGTAACGACATCGACGTATACGGTTCATACTCGAACAAAGGTCTGATTGCGATGCATCGCCTCGTTGATCCATTGTTCCAATCTAAGCCTGATTTCCAAATCATGAGTGAACTCACTCAGCGTTTTGGTCGCCGCGAAGAATACACTCGTGGTATGAGCGAGATGGAATGGATCGAAAGCCTTTACAACGATTGTAAAAAAGCGAACGAAGGTAAGTTTGAAATGCCAGAATTCAACGAGTTCTGGGAGAAGAGCGTACTAGACTTCGGTGAAGGTAAACCTTGGGTTCGTCATGCGGACTTCCGTAAAGACCCTGAGCTTAACCCATTAGGTACACCGTCTGGCTTCATCGAGATTACATCACGCAAGATCGGCCGTTACGGTTACGAACACTGTCAAGAGCACCCAATGTGGTTCGAAAAATCAGAGCGTTCACACGGTGGTCCTGGTTCAGATAAATACCCATTCTGGTTGCAGTCTTGCCACCCTGATAAGCGTCTTCACTCTCAAATGTGTGAGTCTGAAGAGTTCCGCGCGACTTACGCGGTACAAGGTCGTGAGCCGGTTTACATCAACCCAGCGGATGCCAAAGCAAAAGGCATCAAAGATGGTGATTTGGTACGTGTATTCAACGGTCGTGGTCAGCTATTAGCTGGTGCTGTTTTGACTGACAGCTACCCACGTGGCGTTATTCGTATCGAAGAAGGTGCATGGTACGGTCCTCTAAACGAGAAAGAAGGCGCAATCTGTACCTACGGTGATCCTAACACGCTAACGCAAGACATCGGTTCTTCTGAGCTTGCACAGGCGACTTCTGCGAACACATGTATCGTAGACTTCGAGAAGTTCACAGGTAAAGTGCCGCCAGTCACTTCATTTGGTGGTCCGATCGAAGTTGCTTAATTAGTGCAGTTTGCATAAATCCAAATACCAGCCTCAGGGCTGGTATTTTTTTATCAAAATTTCAGTGAGCGTTGTCTCAATAGTAACTTCATAACGTTAAACGAGACTGGTATTCGTGATGATGGTAACGAATTGGGTGAGACAAGCAGGAGATAATGCGCCAAGCTAAACAATAATAATTAAGTGAGTAGACTCTTTATGGCTCAGAGCATTCAATTAGCAAATCACACTGAGATCACTGTGAATAACAATGACTTCCAAGTTGAAGTCGAGGGTAATCAATTACATTTTTCTTTTGCTGGTCTTCACAATAAAACCTTTACCGACCGTGAAGTGTTATTCGAAATGCCGTTTTTGTACGAGCACGAGGCCGACGTAATTGGGGATGGTTTTCAAATGTTGGCGCAAACGGCGGGAACGATCAATCACCCCGTTGATATTGGTCGCTGCCCAGACAATAATCCTTCTTATCGAATCTACCCTAAAGATGCCCCTAAGCGTTATTACAACTATTTAGTGGTGGAAGGTTCAGCGGGCTACACATTATTTGGCTTCACATCATGTCATCGCTTTGCAGGCTATTTTGATGTTGTGCTGCGTGATGGGCATTGGGTTTTATCAGCCGCAATTGATGGTGAGTTGACTCAAGTGGCGGATTGGGAAAGTAATCAACTTGAATCCGTGGCGGTACTCTGTGGTCAATCGCTGTCCGAGCTTTATCAAACCTATGGCGAGATGATTGCAAAGCATCATCCTGCTCGCCAAGGTGTGACACAAGATGCGCCTGTTGGTTGGTGTTCGTGGTACGCGTACTACGCAGACGTGACAGAGCAAAACATCATGCAGAACGTGGATTGCATGCAAGATAAGCTCGAAGACCTAGAGTGGGTACTTCTGGATGATGGCTATCAAGCCTTTATGGGCGATTGGTTAACCCCATCAGATAAGTTTTCTGGTGGCGTAAAAGAGCTCATTCATAATATCCGTGCAAAAGGAAAAAAGCCGGCAATTTGGATGGCGCCTTTCATTGCACAGCCTGAGTCGGAGATCTTCAAACAGCATCCAGATTGGTTTGTTCGCCACAAGGATGGTGGCTTACTTAAAGCAGAAGATGTCACATACGGTGGTTGGCGATGCACGCCTTGGTACATACTCGATACCTCAACCCCAGAAGTACAAGACCATCTGACGAATATAGTCTCTGTCATGAGACAAGAGTGGGGCGTTGAGTTGTTCAAGCTAGACGCGAACTATTGGGGCACCTTAAAAGGTGTGCGTAAACAATCTGGTATTACAGGCGTTGAGGCGTATCGCTTAGGAATGGAAGCGATTGCCAAAGGCGCTGGTGATGCGTGGCTTTTAGGTTGCAACGCGCCAATGTGGCCATCTCTGGGACTTGTGGATGCAATGCGTGTTTCTGACGATGTAGAGCGTCATAGTCGTCGATTCGAGCAGATAGCCAGAGAAACCTTTTACCGTAGTTGGCAGCACCGAAAACTGTGGCAAATTGATCCGGATTGCGCCACGTTCACTTCATTAGCTAATCAATCTGCATCCAGAGAAGAGTATGAATTTCATCGCACGGTGTTATTAGCGAGTGGTGGTTTGCTGCTGTCTGGTGACCCGCTCCCTGAGATTACGCCGTTTGCTAAGAAGACACTGGCTAAGCTCATGTTACGTCAACAACGTAACCAGCAATCTGCAAAGTTTACCGCTTTGAGTTTAAATCACGCGTTTTTAAAACTAACGACGAAGAATGACCTCCATTGTTTGTTTAATTATGCGAGTTACGGAGCGATGGAATTTACGCTGACGTCTGATCAACCGGTGGACTGGTATGATTACTGGACAGGCGAAAAGCTAAACCAAGAACCTTGCCAGTTGTTAATGGTGAGCGTGGATAAAGGGCTCAATGCGAAAGCGATCGTTACAGCATAACGTGAAGTAAATCGCCCAATACCAAGATCAAGAAAGGAGCCTATTGCGGCTCCTTTCTCGTTTGATGCTCTGAGCGTTAGAACTCGAATAAAAAGTAATACCCGTATCCAACAATAAACGCAGGAATGGACGAGTAAATAGTCGCGACCAAAGCAGCTTTCGGTGCCATTGCAATGGCGGGGAATAGGGCGTCACCATCGTTAGAAATCGCATTTGCCAATTGCGCCGAAAGTGGCGCTGCACCAGAGATGTACAGGCTAGTGACTAAAATTTGCGGACCACAACCAGGTAGCATACCAATGGCTAAGCCAGCTAATGGCATCCATATCCCCCAATGAGAAAAGGTTTCTACGAGGTCGATTCCAGAAAAATAGGTCGTCAGTTCAAACGCCAGAAAAGCGACGATCACCCAAGCACTGACGAAGTTTGTGTCTTGAGCCGCTTTTTGAATTGGATGCGAGTCCACAATTTTTTCATCTTCAGAGACCGTTGACTGATAATCGCCGAGCTCTTTTGTCATAGCCCACAACGACATTGTGATCACCGCGAAGATAGCGCCCAGCCATTCAATGGTGTTGGCTTTCAAAGATAGCAACTGATTAATATCTATTTGGAAAGACATTAACACAGCAACGACACTAGCAGGCACAATAAGCCATTTCCAAAATGCGCCTTGTAGATTGATTGCACGTTGTTCAAGAGGCGTGTGTCGGTCTGTCTGGTGTTGGCAACAAGCATGTGTCTGAGGTGCTTCTTTTGGTTCTGGTCGCAGAAAGTTATCAGCATGAAAAGCATTAACGACTAACCCTGAAAGAGTACCCACGATAATGCCTAATCCAACCACGCCTAATCCAACACTTGGTTTGGCGGCCAGAAGTAAAAAGGCAGCGTCACCCATTGTTGAAGTAAGTACCGCGACAATCGCACCAAATCCCACTCGGCCACTAATAAATTGCGTTGTCACAACA
Organism: Vibrio sp. V42_P2S4T144; assembly: GCF_009904715.1. NCBI lineage: Bacteria > Pseudomonadati > Pseudomonadota > Gammaproteobacteria > Vibrionales > Vibrionaceae > Vibrio > Vibrio sp. V42_P2S4T144. The sequence continues at coordinate 6,636 of NZ_WXWS01000114.1, forward strand.
ATAGCGCCACCACAGCCAGGCAAAGCACCCAATAAAGAAGCAAAGAAAACCTGATGATTACGCGAGCGATGGTAGAGCTCGGTAATTCGATTGGTTTTCGACATAAAGTTTGAAAGATAATGATAAATAGCCAATGTGGCAGCAACATAGCATGACACTGCCCAGAATGAGTCGGATAGCGTCTGTACGGCTACGTCACGTGTATTTTCGTTGCCTAGCAAAATGAGCATGACGATAGGGATCAGCAATCGCTTATAAGCTAAACGAAACTGAGTAGGCTGAAACAACTGTTGTGCAGAGTGTAATAATTGGGTCGCGTTCATCGTTTACTCAAATGCAAATAGGAATAATTATCATTATATGTAAATGAGATTTATTCGCAATAGCATTGTGAACTTTTCTTCGTGTCAAACTCTCTGAAATCAGGTAAAGTATCGGCCTTTGTGAGCAAACACGCCCTAATTAACTGTATTAGGCGGCGTATAAAATTGACTTGAATAGGAAGAAACATGATTCTAGTTGTAGGTCATAAGAACCCAGACAGTGACAGTATTTGTAGTGCACTCGTTGCAACTGAACTTCTAAAAGCGCGTGGCGTTGAAGCTATGCCAATTCGCCAAGGCGAAATCAACCGTGAAACTCAGCACATCCTAGAAGTTGCTGGCGCTGAAGTTCCTGAGCTTCGCACATCAGTTGCGGGTGAGACCGTTTGGCTAGTAGATTACTCAGATCTAGCACAAGCACCAGACGATATCGCAGAAGCTGAAATTGCGGGTATTGTTGACCACCACCGTCTAGGTGACGTGATGACAGTAAACCCAATGGAAGCATGGATCTGGCCTGTTGGTTGTACCAACACTGTTCTATTCAACATGTTCAAGATTGAAGGTCACGCGATTACTCCACAAATTGCTAAGCTAATGATGTCAGCAATTCTATCTGACACAGTAGGTTTTGCTTCTCCAACTTGTACACAAAAAGACAAAGATGCCGTTGCTGAACTAGCGGCAATCGCAGACGTACAAGATGTTGACGCGTTCACTAAAGATCTTCTAATTGCTAAAACAAACATCGAAGGTCTATCAGCGGCTGAGCTTGTTGAGAAAGACCTTAAAGGTTACCCATTCAACGGTCGTGACGTAGTGGTTGGTCAGGTTGAACTTGCAACTCTTGAGCAAGTTGACGGTATGATCGAAGCACTAGAAGCAGACCTAGAATCTCGTTGTGAGAAAGATAACTTAGCGTTCGCTGCCGTAATGCTAACAGACATCACGACTGCTCAAACTCGTCTTCTATACAAAGGTGAGTGGGCTGAGAAGCTTGTTAAGCACGAAAAAGACGGCATGTTAATGATGGAAAACACGCTAAGCCGTAAGAAGCAAGGTTGGCCTTGGCTTCAAACTGAACTAGCTTAATTTTCTAGCATATACTTTAAATGCCCGCTTAGCTGCGGGCATTTTTCTATGGGAAATAGGAGACGAATATGTCTGAGCAACTGACCCAAGAGCAGATGGATACCATTAATCGCTACAATGAAGAGCAACGTTTAAAGTACTGCGTAAAAGAGATAGTCGCGAATCGTAAGGTTTGGATTCTGAAAGACGAACATGGCTGTGTCATGCTAAATACAGAAGATGATGATTGTGTACCAGTATGGCCAAACGAAGAGTTTGCTTTGCAATGGGCGAATGGTGATTGGGAAGATTGCGAGCCAGAAGCGATCTCTCTAAACAAGTGGCACAGCCGTTGGACCTCTGGTCTAGAGGATGACGAGCTATCGATTGTTGTATTTCCAAATCAAAATGAAGAAGGGGTCGTATTGTTTCCTGACGAGTTTGATTTTGAACTACGCAAACAAGCGAGCCGCCGTTAGTTTTTTGATTAGTCCCCATGCAATAAAGAAGCCTGCGTTAAAGCAGGCTTCTTTACATTTGCACGATTACATTTTTGATAAGCTATTTTGTTTGATGGCTTGGCGCTTTATAAAAGTGGCTTTCGACTAGTCTTTGAGTAATAGGATGCTCGGGATGAGTCAGTACTTGGTTGGTCTCGCCAAACTCGACCACTTCACCTTCATGCATCACCATCACTTTATCAGTAATATGCTTAACAATGCCAATGTGCTGAGACACGTACACAAATGACAATCCCATCTCTTCTTGCAACTCGAGGAATAAGTTAATGATCTGCGAGCGCATTGCCATATCCAAACCGTTTAACGCCTCATCAGCGACAATGATGGAAGGTTGAAGAATAAGTGCACGAGCCAAACATACGCGCTGTTTTTGACCGGCAGCTAGCATTTGTGGATAAAAATAGGCGTGCTCAGGCAGCAATCCTACGCGGAGCAGGGTGTTCTTTACACGCTGCATGCGCGCATCTGGCGGCATGTTGGTATTTCGCTTTAGCGGACCTTCTAAAATACGACCAATCTGGATACGTGGGTTTAACGATGTGTTTGGATCTTGGAAAATCATGCGGATGAGCTTGCAGCGTGTCGCGTAATCTTTGTGCTCCAATCGTTCGCCATTCACACGGATCTCTCCGGAGCTTGGTTCAACAACGCCAGCAAGCATACGAGCTAGTGTGGATTTTCCTGACCCGTTTTGACCAATAAAACCAATAGTTTGCCCTGGCTCTAAAGTAAAGCTTACCGGTTTTACTGCCTCATTAACCTGGCGTTTGAACAGACGGGAGCGCGTAACAAATTGCTTCGATAAATTATCGACTTCAAGTAACGCACTCATGACTTTTTCTCCGTGTTCAATGGAAAGTGGCAGTTAAATTTATGATTCTTAATTCGTCTGGTGTGTGGAATTTCTACACATTGTTTCTGCGCATATGGGCAACGTGGTCCGAGGCGACAACCGATAGGTAGATGCTGCAATGGCGGAATCGAGCCCGGTAGGGATTGGAGTTTTTGCTTGTGTGGTACCCAATCATTAAAGTCAGGCATCGCTTTAAGCAAGGCATCGGTGTACGGGTGCTTGGGTGCCGCAATGATTTTACTGGTATCGGCAGACTCCACCGACTGACCACAATACATTACCGTAATACGTCCTGCCCACTGTGTTATGGTCGCTAAGTCGTGGCCGATAAGCAGAATGGTTGTGTTATTAAGTTGGTTCATGCGGCTCAAGAGACGCAAGATTTGCGATTGGGTAATCGGGTCTAAGTCGTTGGTTGGCTCATCTGCGATCAGCAACTTTGGTTTGGTCGCTATCGCCATGGCAATCATGACTTTTTGACACTCACCATCAGTCAGTTCATAAGGGTAGCTACCCATTAAACGCTTGTGATCTTTAATACCCACTTTATGCAAAAGCGCGATGGCCTGTTTTTTACGCCATTTAAATCGCTCCCACCATTTCCCTTCAAATGCGCGAGATGGAATGGATTCAATCAATTGACGCCCGACTTCCTCTGAAGGGTCAAGACAAGTTGAAGGTTCTTGGAAAATCATCGCAATATCACGAGCAATGACGCGCCGACGCTCTTTTGGTGTAAGCTGAAGCAAGTCAATATTGCCAAGGCGCATACGGTCTGCGGTGATGCGCCAGTTATCTTTACTTACCCCGACAATCGCTTTTGCAACTAAGCTTTTCCCTGAACCAGACTCACCTACAAGACCACGAATTTCGCCTTCGTTCAAAGTTAGGCTCATTCGGTCAACGGCTTTGACCAACCCTTGAGGTGTTTCGATCTCAATGGTCAAATGTCGAATATCTAACAACGGCATTATTCGATCCCCGCATTAAGCGCTTGACGTACACCTTCACCTACTAAGTTTAGGGTAATAACAGTAAACATGATGGTCAGGCCGGGTAGGGTCACTGTCCAAGGTGCAATATAAATAAGCTCGACAGAGTCACCTAATATTGCTCCCCACTCGGTGCTTGGTGCCTGTGCGCCTAGGCCAAGAAAACCCAGTGCCGTAATATCTAAAATCGCAGCAGAGAGCGCGAGTGTGATTTCAGCGGCAATGACCGTCAGAATGTTAGGAAGAATTGAACTCCACAGTAAGTAGAAATCATTAGCGCCATCAAGGCGTGCTGCCATTATGTAGTCTTTTTCAACTTCGGTGTGGACTGCGATATAAACGGAGCGAATAAAACGCGGAATCAAAGCCAAGCAGATTGCGAGTAAAATATTGAACCCACCAAAGCCTAGAAATGCCACAAAAATGATTGCTAATAAGAGCGACGGGATCGACATGACGGTATCGAGCAAGTGGTTGAGAGTACTCGACAGTAAGCCTTTCGTCATACCTGCCAATACGCCAATTAAACAGCCTACAACGGCAGCAATTGCGGTGATGGCGACAGCAGCGCCAAATGTCAGCTGAGAGCCCATAATCAGGCGCGAAAGAATATCTCTACCTAAATCATCGGTCCCCAAAAAGTAATCAACCGTTCCTGCTGGAGCCCATGATGGCGGCACAAGCAACTCACCTGACTGTGCTTGGGCGTCAAATGGTGCAAGTAGGGGGGCAAAAATGGTAATAAGGACGATAAACACCAAGCACCACAAGCCAAACATGGCTAGTCCGTTGGCGCGGTAGCTTCGCCAAAAACGCTCAAACTGTGTTGGAATGCGCTCTTCCTGATAAACGTTATTTGTTAGCATACCATTCCTTTCGAACTAAAGGGTTAATCATCGCGCCAATCAAATCCGAGAGTATGTTAGCGGTAAGAACCAAAGTCGCAAGTACCATCACGCCAGCTTGGATAGATGCATAGTCTTGGCTTGCTAGCGCATCTAAAAGCCAACGACCAATACCTGGCCAGTTAAAAATAGACTCCGTGATGATAGCTAAGGTAATCATACTCGAGAGTTGAACACCAACTTTGGGAATGATAGGCGGTATCGCATTCCGCAATACATGTTGAGTTACGATTTCGCGGTTAGAAAGACCTTTGATTCTCGCTGCACGGATGTAGTTTTGGCTCATCACTTCCGCTACCGAGGAGCGCATTAGTCCGACAACCTGGGTGGTTGGAGCCAAAGCGAGCACCAAACATGGCAGCACCATATGCTCAATAACGCTTTGCAGTGCGTGAGCGCGGTATTCGCCTTTCGCCATGAATGCGTCGATAATGGCAAACCCGGTTACATGATCAATTTCGTAAAGTAAATCATACCGTCCCGCAACGGGAAAGAGTTGGTATTCCAATGAAAAGACCATGATAAGTAGCAGAGCTACCCAAAAAATTGGGGCGGAATAACCAGACATCGACATGAATGAAATGCTGGTGTCGAGCCATTTACCTTGCTTCATCCCAGCCACGGTTCCAAGTGGAATACCGATCAAAAGGGACACCAAAAAGGCAAAAAAGCACAGTTCCAAAGTGGCAGGGAATACGACGGCGAGCTCGTCATAAATCGCGTTGCCGTTTTTACTTATGCCAAAATCAAGCTGAGAAAGGTTGATTAAGTAAGTTTGCCAACCAGACCAAAAATCAACGTTTGCCCAGTGCGAGAGAGGGTCAAGGCGAAGCAGAGAAAAACCCACTAATGTAAGGATCATCAAAGTGATGATAAATAGGTTAAAGCGTCGAACGGTATACCAAAACATCAGTGAATTCTCTCAACTCTATCAAACGGTTGGGCATTGAAAGGGCTTGATTTGAAGCCTGTCAGCGATTTGTCGTGCACACGGAACTGCACGCCATGCGCCAGAGGAATAACCGGGAACTCTTGATTCAAAATGTTCTGTGCTTGGCGATATAGGTTCAAACGGTAACGCGGTTCTTGAGTTTCTAACGCCAAATCGAGCAAGAAATCGAAGTCATCGTTACACCACATGGACACGTTAAGGCCAACGCGGTCAGACTCGCAAGATAATAAAGGGCGGAAAAAGTTGTCAGGATCCCCGGTATCACCAATCCAACCAGTTAAAAGTAAATCGATATCGTTGATGTTCTCCAAATCCACACGTTCAAACCTATCATCGGTCAGTAGCGTTAATTTAACCCCAATATCGGCAAAATTCGCTTGGATTAACTCCGCAGTCTTACGAGGGCTTGGGTTAAAAGCACGTGGTTCAAGTGGTACCCACATGGTCAATTCTAGGCCGTCTTCGTAGCCTGCATCTCGAAGTAGTGCCAATGCATAATTCCGGTCATAACGAATTTTTACGCTGTCTTTTTGATAAGCCCATGAATTTGGTGGTAGCAAGGTATAAGCTTGGGAGCCAGTTCCGTAGTAAACCGAATCTAAAATATTTTGACGGTTGATCGCTAAGTTAAGTGCTTGGCGAACTCGAGCATCACTCAGCGCGGTGGTTTCTGTGTTTATCGCAATAAAGGAAACGTTGTTAGCTGGTGTAGCCGTCAGCTCAAGGTTGTCATTTTCTTGAATGACAGGTATTTGGCTCGAAATAGGTGAAGAGAGTACGTCACACTCGTTTCTTAAAAGTTTAGCTAATGTACCCGTGCCTCTGTGAGAGATATCGAACACCACTTGTTCCATTTTTGCTGGTGACTTCCAGTAATTAGAATGACGCTCTAATCGAATCAAATCGTTCACTTGGTACTCTTTTAATTGATAAGGGCCGGTACCGATAGGAAGTTGGTCGATTTCTTCTTTATGATCTTTTGCTGCCAATTGCTGTCCATACTCCGCAGACAAGATAACCGCATGGCTGGTGGCAATATTGGCCAAGAAAGAAAAGTTTGGCTGAGATAACGTAAACCTTACCGTATGCTCATCTATTGCAACCACGTCTTGGAGTAGGTTTTGAAAATCTAACCCTGCAAACCATGGATAAAAACCACCACCTACTTGGTGAAAAGGATGGTCTACATCGATGATTCGCTTGAAGCTAAATACCACATCTTTTGCATTCAATGGGCGAGTGGGTGTGAACCAAGGCGTGGTTTGGAATTTAACACCACGTTTAAGCTTAAACGTGTATTCCGTCCCTGATTCATTTACTGACCAACTCTCGGCGATGCTTGCCACGGGCTGATGTGATTTAGGATCGAGCGTGAGCAGCGTATCGTACAGCTGCGGGCTCAGAGCCTCTGCGGTAATACCGCTATCAATAAGCTGAGGGTTAAACGTGGTCGGCTTACCCTGTCCGCAAAACACAAAGCCAGCTTTGCGAATATCATTGTGGTCAATTTCATCGCCACAAGCGGTAAGTAGGCTAATCCCAATAAGGCTCAGCGATAATCTTATAAAAGCATTCATAATATGAAATGTTCATTGGATCTTGCTCGTTTCGTTTGATCTTACTCTTTCAAAGCTAACAAGCGAAAATGATCTCGCTAATTTATCACCTTTGTGAACTCGCTCCAAACATAAAATCCATACACTGTAAGGTGTTATGCCATAAATGCATGCGAATTAGAGCGCAGTCACGAGCTCGTGTATTGATTGAGTTCTCTCGGTCAAGTTAGCTTTGTCCGACCAAACCATATTTTCTAACCATCCCTCGTAATTGGTGATAGCTCAAGCCAAGTAGCTCGGCTGCTTGTCGTTGATTAAACTTGGCTTCTTCCAATGCACGATTGAGTAAATGGATATCTTGTTCCTCTTGCCATTGTTTATAGTCTAGAGGGAATTGGATGGTGTTGCTTGATGCTTCCTCTTCTTGTTGTTCTGCTTGTTTTGCACTATGGCCAAGCGCGCTGTGCCAAACCGTTTCAAAAGGATTGAAAACCAGTTCATCAATTGGATGAGCATTCAGACCATGTTGGTAAATCGCACGTTCAATCACGTTTTTTAGTTCGCGGACGTTACCGGGCCATTCATATTCAATAAGCGACTGCTGCGCTTTTGGGGTAAAACCGACAAAGTATTCCAGTTGCAGTTCACGACACATTTTCATCGCGTAGTGCTCTGCTAAAGAGAGAATGTCTTCTTTGCGCTCGCGAAGAGGCGGCAACATAATGACATCGAAGGCTAGCCTGTCGAGCAGATCTGCACGAAAATCACCTTGCTCTGCCAATTTTGGTAGGTCGGCATTGGTTGCACAAACAAGTCGAACATCCGCATTGAGAGCGGTATGACCGCCAACTCGCTCATATTCACCATATTCAATGACACGTAATAGCTTTTCTTGAACTAAAAGTGGTGCGGTTGCCAGTTCGTCAAGAAACAAAGTACCGCCCTCGGCGCGCTCGAAACGCCCTTTATGCTTACCTTTAGAGCCCGTGAAGGAGCCGGATTCATGTCCAAACAATTCGGAATCTATTAGCCCTTCGCTTAATGTCGCACAGTTGAGTGATAGTAGTGGTTTATCCCAACGTCTTGATAAATAATGCAAACGCTGAGCGATGAGTTCTTTACCCGTACCTCGTTCACCAATGATGAGGACAGGGCGCTCAATGGGTGCAAGTTGTGATACTTTATCTAGTACAGCGAGAAAAGCAGGTGATTCACCAATCAGGTTTTGCTTCATAAAGTCCTTCTTATTTAACAGCCGAGCCATGATTTAGAGATAGAGTTGGTAAATTTCACCAACAGTTGGTGAAAAACATCATAGCACAATAGTGTGTAACGACAACAAAATGAATAACGCTCTGATTTAAAAGAAAATTATAAGTTGGCACGTTACTTGTTATATATTCAGGGAGACACAAGGTTAAT
>NZ_WXWS01000182.1:0-15187 GCF_009904715.1 Vibrio sp. V42_P2S4T144
GGCTATTACCTTGGTATTGGAACTTCTGCGCACCATGCGTGATCAGGCCGAGATGAAAATCCAGATGGTAATGCCTTTGAAAAGCAAATTTCTGGTATTTCGCCTCTATTAGACTCAAGTTGTCATGGTCGGTTGCGTAGTACTGAATATGTTCCATTAAATAAAAAAGCTTGGTCACATTATGACCAAGCTTATCTGGCAATTTCTAACTTGTCTTGTAAAAAACGATCACTGTGGCTGAACGATTCGGCGTGAGCGACGGTTATTACGTAATCCATCAAAGCTAAACACGACTAGTGCTCCCCAAATAAAGACGAAAGTGATCGCTTTATCCATGGTAAAGGGTTCGCCATACATCAATACTGCAAGTAAAAACATTAAGCTTGGGCCTATATATTGGAAAAAGCCCAAAGTCGATAATTTGAGTCTTGTTGCTGCACCCGTAAAGCACAGCAGTGGCAGGGTTGTTATAACCCCAGCCGCGATCAACAAACTATTTAACGTAAGTGGATTCGTAAGCATATTTGAGGTTGGTGTATCGGCAACAAAAAGCAAATAAACAGCGGCCACTGGCAGTAGAAGTAATGTCTCGATAAACAAGCCAGTTTTTGCATCGACACTGACTTTCTTTCTTAATAAGCCATAAAAGCCGAAGCTCATTGCTAACGCCATCGCAACAACAGGTACGGAGCCAAATACAATCAGTTGAACGAGTACGCCACAACCTGCCAATACAACCGCGAACCACTGTAATTTACGCAGTCGCTCACCAAGGAAGACCATCCCGAGTAAGACGTTGATCAGTGGGTTAATGTAATAACCTAAGCTGGCGTCGAGCATATGATTCGAGTTTACCGCCCAAATGAAAATCAACCAATTACCGCCAATTAGCATGGAACTTGCGATCAGGTAAGCGATTTTCGTTTTGTCTTTCGCGATGTGGTAAGCCGAGCGCCAGTGACGGCCAAAATGGAGGAGTGCAGCAAGCAAAAAGAAAGACCATATCACTCGGTGGCTTAGAATTTCCAAAGGAGATACTTGTGCGATGGACTTAAAGTACATCGGCGCAATGCCCCACATGGTATACGCACCAATCGCTAGCAAGATACCTTGCCGCGCGCGTTGTTGTTCGTCTTCTGGTGTCATGAAGTGTCACCTAATTGTGTGTTTTATAGAGCAGAAAATCAGTATACGAGTCGTGATGCGAAACACCTAACAATTTGCGGTTTTATTCACCATGAAACCCCATTACAATGTGCCCTCACTTTGTGTGCCAGTGGTATGCATAAGCACCTCTTTTTTAAGACCCAATCTGAGACTTTTCATGACCTCGACCTTGTTAGCCGAACAATCTGATTCGCCTGTAACGCCTCAACGTGTGTTGGAGGATGTGTTTGGTTACCAAGAGTTCCGTGATGGTCAGCAGTTGGTGATTGATGCCGCGGTAGAAGGTCGCGACAGCTTAGTTATCCTGCCTACTGGTGGCGGTAAGTCGCTGTGTTATCAAATTCCTGCTTTGGTTCGCTCTGGCATTACTTTGGTGATCTCTCCACTTATCTCGCTGATGAAGGACCAAGTGGACCAGCTTAAAGCCAACGGTGTAGCGGCTGAGTGCATTAACTCGACCATGCCTCGTGAAGAGCTGCTCAGCGTGTATAACCGTATGCACACAGGTCATCTTAAGTTGGTGTACGTCTCGCCAGAGCGCGTATTGATGCGTGACTTCATTGAGCGTTTGGAAAACTTGCCGCTATCGATGATTGCTGTCGATGAAGCGCACTGTATTTCCCAATGGGGACACGATTTTCGTCCAGAATACGCCGCGCTTGGTCAGCTTAAGCAGCAGTTTTCCCATGTGCCATTTATGGCGCTGACGGCGACCGCAGATGACGCAACGCGCCGAGATATTCTTGAGCGTCTGCAACTGAATAATCCAGAGGTTTACCTAGGCAGCTTCGACCGTCCTAACATCCGCTACAACTTAGTTGAGAAGCACAAACCGGTTTCGCAAATCGTTCGTTATCTTGAAACCCAAAAGGGTAATTGCGGCATCATCTATTGTGGTAGCCGTAAGAAAGTTGAGATGGTGACAGAGAAGCTATGCAACAACCACATTCGTGCTGCTGGTTATCACGCAGGTATGGATGCCGATGAGCGCGCTTATGTTCAAGAAGCTTTCCAACGTGATGACATCCAAATTGTCGTGGCGACCGTGGCATTCGGTATGGGCATCAACAAACCAAACGTTCGGTTTGTGGTTCACTTTGATATCCCGCGTAACATTGAATCCTACTATCAGGAAACCGGTCGTGCAGGGCGTGATGGTTTACCTGCGGAAGCGATGATGTTGTATGACCCAGCGGACATCAGTTGGCTGCGCCGTATGTTGGATGAGAAAGACGATGGTCCACAGAAGCAGGTGGAAACCCACAAACTGAATGCGATGAGTGCCTTTGCTGAGGCGCAGACTTGTCGTCGTCAGGTGCTATTAAATTACTTTGGTGAGTATCGTGAGAAGCCATGTGGCAACTGCGATATTTGCTTAGATCCACCGAAACACTTTGATGCCACGGAAGAAGCGCGTAAGGCGTTATCTTGTGTCTATCGCGTTAATCAAAGCTTTGGTATGGGTTACGTGGTAGAAGTGCTACGTGGCATGCAAAACATTCGTGTACGTGAAAACGGCCACGATAAGATTTCTACCTACGCGATAGGTCGCGATCATAGCCACGATTACTGGGTGAGTATCTTCCGTCAGTTAATCCACAAAGGGCTGTTGTTTCAAAACATCACGCGTAACTCAACGCTGCAACTTACCGAAGAGGCGCGTCCGCTGCTGCGTGGCGATGTGACTCTGGAGTTAGCGGTTCCGCGTTTAGACACCGCAGCACGTGCGGCTAAATCAGATAAACTGACCAGCAAGAACTACGACAAAAAGCTGTTTGCTAAGTTACGTAAGCTGCGTAAGTCGATTGCTGATGAAGATGGTTTGCCACCATACGTGGTCTTCAGTGACGCAACTTTGATTGATATGGCGGAAATTCTGCCAACGTCTTACGGCGAAATGCTGGCAGTCAGCGGCGTTGGTCAGCGCAAACTGGAGAAGTACGCCGACCCATTCCTCGATTTGATTCAAGAACACATTACTCACCACGGATAAGGAACCAGATGCAAAAGGAATTTGGCTTAGCGGACTATATGGCACAAGAAGGGCGCTTAATCATTACTGCGCCGAGCTTTGACCTTGATAGCTTTCCTGCCTTAGGCGAGCGTTTAGTCGGACTGCTTTCTGCTACTGTGGTGGAAAAGCAATGGGATGCAGACATTCACTCTTGGCTGATTGACTTTGAAGGTTGCCGACTGTTTATGAAGGCAGAGCATTACAGCGAAGCGATTTGGTTTGAAGCGTTAGCGATTGAAGAGAGCAGGGAAGAGTTGGATTATCTTGCAGGGTTGTTCCAACGCGGCTTCTAAAAATAGAGTTTTTCTTGAAAGGGTGTTTCACATGAAACACCCTTTTTTATGCTTAAACGTTTGCGTCAAACAGACGACTTGCGGCGAAAAGTGGTTAATGTATAATCGCCCACCGCTTCGCTCAGAATGAGCCAAGCCAGTTTATTTTTCATTTTACATTGTTGGTAAGAGCCACTTTATTCAGTGACTCGATTTGGGTTCCCTCACCCCCAAACCAAACTAAAAAGGTATCGCATGAGTAACTTTACCCCTGCGCAGCAGCGCAACGCCCTTATCTATCTGGTTCTATTCCACCTAGTCATTATTGCATCTAGCAATTACCTAGTTCAGCTACCGTTTACTATTTTCGGTTTCCATACCACTTGGGGCGCATTCACTTTCCCATTTATATTCCTAGCGACTGACTTAACTGTGCGTATTTTCGGTGCTCAGTTGGCGCGTAAGATTATCTTCTTAGTGATGTTGCCTGCTTTGGCAGTGTCTTACTTCTTATCGGTGGTGTTCTTCGAAGGTCAATTCCAAGGTTTTGGTCACTTAGGGGAATTTAACTTATTCGTTGCTCGTATCGCGATTGCTAGCTTCATGGCGTACCTACTTGGTCAGATCATGGATGTGCATGTGTTCAACCGCCTACGCCAAATGAAGCAATGGTGGGTGGCACCAACGTGTTCAACGCTTTTCGGTAATGCACTTGATACCATCGCTTTCTTCGCCATTGCGTTCTACCAAAGTCCAGATCCATTCATGGCGGAGCATTGGACGGAAATCGCGCTGGTGGATTACGGCTTCAAACTGATTATTAGTCTTGGTTTGTTCGTTCCTATGTACGGCGTATTACTGAATTACCTCATCAAGAAGCTGACTGCGGTGAACCCTGACTTTAAGGTGACGACAAGCGTTCAGTCTTAATATCAGTGGGAACCCCGAAAGCCGCTTGCTCAAATCAAGCGGCTTTTTTGTGCCTGTTTACTTGGGTTTAGAGCGTTTTGTACAGCGTAGGGAGTAATTAGATCATGGGTGTCCAAAAGCTCCCTAAGCTGTACGAAGGTAAAAATGAGCAATAAAAAGGTCCCGAGTGAGACCTTTTAATCGAAGATACGGAACGTAGAGGAAGCTCGCTGGTGAAATGGCTAACAGAGCATCTTCTCAATCAAAATGGCTTTTTGCGCATCGAAGGCGCCAAGTTGCAGGCCGTTATCCCAGCTGATGCTTTGATTGAACATCGCCAACATCAAACCGACACTGCGTTGATTGGCGTCCTGCCAGCAATCAGACTCGCTGTACTCTCCATCATTTATCGCGTTGCCATTAACGAGAATGGGCTCGAAACGCCATTTTTCTCCGACACGGTAGTAGCCTTTGCTGGTTAAGGTCTGGTTGGATTGAATCGTTAGATTGTGCTCGATGCCCGGTTCACCTGTTAGTTCAAATACAAACCTTAGCTGGTGGTCGTCACATTGCAGCTCAACGATCAGTTGGCCGTTTTCCTCAACCAGTGTTGATTGAGAGTAGTCTCCGAAGCAATGCAGCAACCAAGAAATAGGGTGGCTAGCTGTCTCAAGAAACCACTCTTTGAGCGTGAAGGTGCCTGGTAGATTAACTTGGGTGACTAGATTGACCACACAAGGTTGGGTTTGCGAGGCGAGCCACTTCTCTATCGTCTTGGCGGTATTAAGCTGAGCAAAGGCGTAATTAACCAATAGGTTGGAGTTCGGTTGCTGCCAGTGAGTGATGTCGGAATTCAATCCCACCAATGGCTTTTCACAAATTAGCTTGGTTGAACCTAACTTCTTAATTATCTCTGCATGAGTATGCGCAGGTGTCGCGATTGTCACTACATCAAGTTGCTTGAGTGCGCTGATGTTCGTTTCTGCCTTTGGGATTGCTTCTTCACTGCACGCTTGCTGAAGCGGTTCTATTTGGTTGGCGCATAACGTTGTGACCGATACACCATTGTTTCGATAGTGGGGAATGTGCGTGCGTCCCCAGTTGATTCCTATGATGCCGGCTTGCTGGATTTGCTCTGGTTTGTTGAAACGTTCACTCAATGGCGGCAAGGCAATTCGTTCATCGGTTAGACGTTGGTCATGGTGATAGTCATTGCTTGGCAGCACTTGCCATGGCTTGTTGTAATGCTGTTTGAGTGCACAAACGAGTTCGTAGAAATTCCACTTATCCTTTAAGTTGCTATCAAGATGGTATAAACCGGCTTCGTTCCGCTCAATAAGCTGCAAAAAGGCGAGTGCAGTATCGTCCATATGAGAAGTCGCGGGATACCAAGCTGTGCTAGCGGTAATAACGCCGTACTCTTCATGTTGGCGGTCGAGATGCGCCAACATGTTATTGCCTTCTGCTTGGTGATGGAGCTGCCAACCAATTCGAGCAACCATCGCATCTGGATTTGCTTGCCAGATTGCATCTTCACAACGAACTTTGTATTTGCCGTAATCATCTTGGGTGTTTCTTTCTTCAAAGATGCCATAAGGCCCGTTTTTTGTGGCATCAAATACCATTGCTGTGCTGACAAAGAGGTAAGGAATATTATGGCGTTTGCAGTGCTCACCAAGCCACGCTGCCCACGCTTCACTCCCCATCGCCATATGGCACACCGCATCAATGTGGTGCTGCTGCCAAAATTGCTCACTTTGCTGTAGATCATCCGGCGGGATTTGATGGTGATTCCATTCCAATACATTCCAGCCGCGAAGTTGGAACTGATGAGCAACTATAGGGGCGAGAGTGCCAGTTAAGCCAGTCATTAAAACGGTTTTCATTATGGTGCATCTTGGTTGGCTAAATCGTGTTTATCAATAAAGCATGGCTGTTTTTCGATGTAGAGCGGAGAAGCTGAGATTTTTGCTGGGCAGCACGTTTTGTAGGGGAAATAGAAGCAAAAAAGCCCAAGCGAACGCCTGGGCTTTAGTATTGTAAGGCAGTGATATTCGCTTATTTTGCTACGATATTTAATGGCCAGCCGATGTCTGTCTGACGGTTGGATTCAATTTCCAACTCAGCCGCAGTCAGTGGGTTTTTCTCTAGCCATTGCGCATCAATGTGTAACGTTAGATTGTCGCCTTCAACCGTTAGAGTCACATTTGGCTCTAGATCAGGATTGCGACGATGGCTGAGCAGAACCGCAAGACGCAACAATCTCAATACTCGTTTTGCACTCGAGCCTGATAATGCATGCTGCTCAGGTAAAGAAGTGAGTTGTTCGCGATAGCGACGAGCCACTTCACCAATAAAGAACTTCTGCGCGCGCGTGTAACCAGGCAGATCCAAATTCTGCAGCAAGTAAGCACTATGCTCTCCGCCTTTTTTGAAATCGATAGTTAAACCAATTTCATGCAGTTTTGCGGCGGTCTCGAGTAATATCTTGCCCTGAGGCTCTGTAATCCACTCATCGCCCCCAGCTTGCTGTAAAAGCGTGTGTGCCAGAGTAGCGACTTGTTCGCCGTATTGGTGATCGAGCTGATAGCGATTTTGTACGCTAGCGATAGTGCGGGCACGAATGTCTTCTTGACGAAGCTCTTCAACCATCTCATACACTAAGCCTTCGCGTAGTGCGCCGCCAGCGAGTGTCATAGCATCGATTTCAAGCAATTCAAAAACGGCAATCAAAATAGAGAGGCCACTAGGGAACACTAATGCCCGCTCAAGTGTTAAGCCTTCAATATCGAGCTCTTCTAAATGGTCGGCCAACATGGCTTGCTTCTGTAGACGCTTGAGTTTGGAGTGAGTGATTACTTCGTCCATGCCTTGCGCCAGCATTATCTCTTGCAATGCCTGAACAGTGCCTGATGCACCAACACACACATCCCAACCAATTTCTGTATAACGTTCTAAAATCGGCTGGATGGTCTGTTTCGCTCCTTCAATTGCCGCGTCAAAGTTACGAGCATTCAATTGGCGATCTTTAAAGAAGTTTTCAAGCCAAGTCACGCAGCCCATTTTTAAGCTGGTCAGTGCTTTGGCTTCGAAACCTTCACCGATAATCAGTTCGGTACTTGCTCCACCGATATCGACTACAAGGCGACGACCACTACCGCCAGAGGTGTGAGCGACACCTTTATAGATAGTGGCAGCTTCTTCTTCACCAGTAATCACTTCGATAGGCTGGCCTAGAATTTGGTTAGCCTTTTCTAAAAACACATCTACATTGGTCGCGGTACGTAATGTTGCTGTACCGACGATGCGAATGTTTTGTTTAGGAATGTCCTGCAAGCGTTCCGCAAATAGACTTAAGCAGTCCCATCCTCGCTGCATAGCTTCCATACTAAGAGAATTATGTTCATCTAAGCCCGCTGCTAGACGAACTTTGCGCTTAATTTTAGCCATTGTTTGAACGCTGCCATCGATGTGACGCACAACGAGCATGTGAAAACTGTTCGACCCGAGGTCGATGGCGGCATATAGCGGTGATGATCCTGCTTGACTCATAAAACGAACTCAGTTTCCTATTACGATTGTTTTGGTGCCGATTGACGCGGTTGGCGTGGACGACGTCCCTGCGGCTTACGGTTACCAGAACCAGAGCGGGTACCGCCAGTATTCGTGCGGCGCTGTTGGTTGCGTGGTGCACGCATACGAATCGGAGCCGGTAGATCTTGAATCAGTGCCGACGAATCGTACTCTGAAACTGGGATTGTGTGCTCAATGTATTCTTCGATTGCTGGTAGGTTAACCGCGTACTCTTCACAAGCAAAACTGATCGAATGACCGCTCGCACCAGCGCGACCAGTACGGCCAATACGGTGAACATAATCTTCACAGTCGTCAGGAAGGTCGTAGTTGAAAACGTGCGTTACCTGAGGAATATGCAGGCCACGCGCTGCAACGTCAGTTGCAACTAAGATGTCGACATCACCTTTGGTGAATTGCTCAAGAATCTTCTCACGCTTCTTCTGCGGTACATCGCCAGTAAGAAGGCCTACACGATGTCCATCGGCAGCCAAATGACCCCAAACCGATTCACACTTATGCTTGGTATTGGCAAAAATGATAGCGCGATCTGGCCACTCTTCTTCAATTAGTGTTTGAAGCAGCGCCATTTTGTCTTCATTCGAAGGATAGAAAAGCTCTTCCTGGATACGGTGGCCAGTTTTTTGTTCTGGTTCGACAACGACATGCTCAGGAGTATTCATGTGTTCGAATGCCAGTTCTTGAACGCGGTAAGACAGCGTTGCTGAGAACAGCATGTTCAAACGCTCTTTTGGCTCAGGCATACGACGGAACAAGAAGCGAATGTCTTTAATAAAGCCAAGATCGAACATGCGGTCGGCTTCGTCCAGAACAACAGCTTGAATGTTGTTGAGGTTAAATACGCGCTGTTTGTAGAAATCGATGATACGGCCTGTTGTTCCGATCAGAATATCTACGCCGTCTTGCAGTTTCGCAAGTTGCTTGTCGTAGCTTTCACCACCGTAAGCTAGAGCGGTTTTTAGACCTGTGCTTTCAGTTAATGATTCTGCATCATTGTAAATCTGAATAGCGAGCTCACGTGTAGGCGCCATAATAATTGCGCGTGGCTGTGTAGGCTTACGACCTTCATGTTCCGGAGTCGTCAGAAGGTGGTTGAACGTAGCAGTAAGAAACGCGAGCGTTTTACCAGTACCCGTTTGGGCCTGGCCTGCGATGTCTTGGCCGGTGAGCAGGACCGGCAACGCCAAGGCTTGGATAGGGGTACAAAATTCGAACCCTTTTTTGTCCAATCCTTCAATAACTTGGGGCTTTAAGCCCAAATCGGCGAACTTTTGCTCTGTGATATGCGTCTTTTTCATGGCTATAGAATATCAGCTAAAGCTTGCAATACGAAAGTAAATACATTCCAATAGGGCATCTAATTACTGGTTATCATCCAACCAGTTTCGAAAAACACATTGGAGTGGAAGATGAGTGATAAGATTTTGCAGCTAACTGATGACGGTTTTGAAAACGATGTAATCAACGCTGCAGGCCCGGTTCTAGTGGATTTTTGGGCAGAATGGTGTGGTCCTTGTAAAATGATCGCTCCTATTTTGGACGAAATCGCAGACGAGTACGAAGGCAAACTCACTATCGGTAAACTAAACATCGACCATAACGCAGGTACACCACCTAAGTTTGGTATTCGCGGCATTCCAACGCTATTACTATTTAAAGATGGTAACGTAGCGGCAACGAAAGTAGGTGCTCTGTCTAAAACTCAACTAAAAGAGTTCCTAGACGCAAACTTATAATCACCAAGTGATTACAGATAAAACCGTGCAAAGTTACAATGCACGGTTTTGTTTTTCTAACTCTGGACTAGAATACTAATTAGTGCTAACTTATCGCGCGTTAATTGAACAAATTTCTCTTCTTGGTCGATCCTGAGACCAAATCCATCTTAACTAGAAAACAGATCTTATTTTGACTAAACAAGAATCCACCACCATGAACCTTACCGAACTGAAGAACAGACCTGTGTCTGACCTTGTAAAACTGGGCGAAAGCTTAGGATTAGAGAACCTAGCTCGCTTAAGAAAACAAGACATCATCTTCGCGATTTTAAAAGCGCACGCTAAAGGCGGCGAAGACATCTTTGGCGATGGGGTTCTGGAAATTCTGCAAGACGGCTTTGGTTTCCTACGCAGTGCAGATAGTTCATACCTTGCGGGTCCGGACGATATCTACGTATCACCAAGTCAGATTCGTCGCTTTAACCTACGTACTGGTGACTCTATCGCTGGCAAAATTCGTCCACCAAAAGACGGTGAACGTTACTTTGCCCTTCTAAAAGTCAATACCGTTAACGACGATAAACCAGACAACGCCCGTAACAAGATCCTATTTGAAAACCTTACCCCTCTACATGCGAATGAGCGCATGGTTATGGAGCGTGGTAACGGTTCAACAGAAGACATTACAGCACGTGTTTTAGACTTGGCATCGCCAATCGGTAAAGGTCAACGTGGTCTGATTGTTGCTCCGCCTAAAGCGGGTAAAACAATGCTTCTGCAAAACATCGCGCAAAGCATCGCGTACAACCACCCAGAGTGTGAGTTGATGGTTCTTCTTATCGACGAACGTCCAGAAGAAGTAACCGAGATGCAACGCCTAGTTAAAGGTGAAGTGGTTGCGTCGACTTTCGATGAGCCAGCATCTCGTCACGTACAAGTAGCGGAAATGGTGATCGAGAAGGCAAAACGTCTTGTTGAACATAAGAAAGACGTGGTTATCTTGCTTGACTCTATCACTCGCCTAGCTCGTGCTTACAACACCGTAGTGCCTTCATCAGGTAAAGTACTAACAGGTGGTGTGGATGCAAACGCATTACATCGTCCTAAGCGTTTCTTCGGTGCTGCACGTAACGTAGAAGAAGGCGGCAGCCTAACTATCATCGCAACGGCACTAGTAGATACTGGTTCTAAAATGGATGAAGTTATCTACGAAGAGTTCAAGGGTACAGGTAACATGGAACTGCACTTGAACCGTAAGATTGCTGAGAAGCGTGTATTCCCTGCGATTGACTTCAACCGCTCAGGTACACGTCGAGAAGAGCTACTGACGAAGACTGACGAACTACAGAAGATGTGGATTCTGCGTAAGATTGTTCACCCAATGGGCGAAATCGACGCAATGGAATTCCTAATCGACAAGCTAGCGATGACGAAGACCAACGATGAGTTCTTCGATGCGATGCGTCGTCAATAGTCTCAAATAGTCATTCTGCGAAAAGCCACCGTATATCGGTGGCTTTTTTATTGCTTTCTCCCGATAGAAGTATCAGAATGAAGGAAATGTTATCGGGAGGTTAACATGCAACAAGGAATGTTGTCGTCATTACTCCTGAGCTTGTCACTTATCACTCTACCTGCGACATTATCTGCCAAGGAAATGCATGAGTCTGTAGTAGAGCAGTGGCTTCAGGATACTCAAATACAGACTAAAGTCTCTGAACTGCTTGATTACGCTGTCAGAGATGAAGTCGACTCGCTTAAATTCGCCCTTGATAGACTTGCTTTGCCTCAACAAGAGGTGGTGCGCTTTCAATTATTGGAAAAGCTTGAAAAGCAAGATGTGATTCTCACGCCTCGAATGGCTCTGTTTGTTGAGTCCCAGATCCGTATGACCCCGACTTATCAAGTGTTAGAGCGAGGTGATGGGTATGAATTTAGTGTACCCGCTTTTAACTTTCCCGTTATTGCGAGTCGCTTGATTAAGCGTTGGAAACAAGACCAAAGTACCTTGGACTTTGTCTTACAAGCTGAACGAAGAGAGCTTAACTTAAAGCAATGGCTTACAGGGCCATCTCAACAAGCTCAAGCACGTGAAGCGCTTTTGATTCGAGAGTTAGACAGCTTATCACCCAATGCGCTTGCTGCATTAACGGCCCAGTTAACCAAAGCAAATGTGACCAGTTGGTTACCATCGACGGCCGTGATAGTCAGGTTGGCACAAGTTAGTCAGGATGAGGAAGTGTACAACTTACTCTGGCGGATGAAAGCTGATTACAACAGCCAGTCCGAACTTGAGCGTTTAGCTGCGGTTGGAGACGTTTTTTCCATTCAGCAATTGATGAATGCCACAGTTAACCCATCACTCAAGCCAGAAGCTATTAGTCTACTTACAAAATCTAACCCTCTATCTCCGCAAGTAAAGCAGTTTCTAGTTAGAAAAATGGCGTTATCAGAAGAAGCAACCATGGTTGCTCGAGAGCTTGCTCAACAAGGGCATCAAACCTGGTTGGAAGAGTTAGTATCTTCGAACCATCAGATAAAGACTCGGCAGATTGAACAAGTATTAAAGTAATCTGGCTCACATACCCACACAAAATAGGAGGATCTTAGCGTCCTCCTATTTGTTATACTGCGGACAGTTTAATCAGCCAGCATGAAGGCCTATGAGTTTTAAGGATTTACGCGAATTTATCGACCACCTAGAACAGAAAGGTCGACTTAAACGCATCACTCACCCTGTCGATCCCGCTTATGAAATGACAGAAATCAGCGACCGCACCTTGCGTGCTGGTGGACCTGCGCTGTTGTTTGAGAACCCAATCGGCTACGACGTACCTGTTTTGACTAACCTGTTTGGTACACCAGAGCGTGTCGCAATCGGTATGGGACGTGAAGATGTTAAAGAATTAAGAGAAGTCGGTAAGCTGCTGGCTTATTTAAAAGAACCTGAGCCACCAAAAGGCTTCAAAGACGCTTTAGAAAAACTGCCTGTGTTCAAACAAGTATTGAACATGCCGGCTAAGCGTTTACGTAAAGCACCATGCCAAGACATTGTTTGGCAAGGTGATGAAGTCGACTTGGATAAAATTCCGGTAATGAGCTGCTGGGCAGAAGATGTAGCGCCGCTGCTTACTTGGGGCTTAACCGTAACCAAAGGTCCAAATAAGAAACGTCAGAACCTAGGCATTTACCGTCAGCAGAAAATTGCCAAGAACAAAATCATCATGCGTTGGTTAGCCCATCGTGGTGGTGCGCTTGATCTGCGCGATTGGATGGAAACCAACCCAGGTAAACCTTTCCCAGTTTCGGTCGCGTTTGGTGCAGACCCAGCAACCATTCTTGGCGCAGTAACACCAGTGCCAGATACGCTATCGGAATACGCATTTGCAGGTTTGCTACGTCGAAGCAAAACGGAAGTCGTGAAGTCAGTCAGCAACGATTTGGAAGTGCCAGCGAGCGCGGAAATCGTGATGGAAGGCTATATCGACCCGAACGAGTTTGCTGATGAAGGTCCTTACGGTGACCACACTGGCTACTATAACGAAAAAGAAAAGCACCACGTATTTACTATTACGCACATTACTATGCGTAAAGACCCTATTTATCACAGCACCTACACAGGTCGTCCGCCAGATGAACCAGCTGTATTGGGTGTGGCATTAAACGAAGTGTTTGTCCCTATTCTGCAAAAGCAATTCCCAGAGATTGAAGACTTCTATCTTCCGCCAGAAGGTTGTTCGTACCGAATGGCCGTCGTCACCATGAAGAAGCAGTACCCAGGACATGCCAAGCGCGTAATGATGGGCGTGTGGTCTTTCTTACGTCAATTCATGTATACCAAGTTTGTTATTGTGTGCGATGAATCGGTAAACGCACGAGATTGGAATGATGTCGTGAAAGCCATGTCAGAGCATATGGCTCCTGTACGTGATACCTTGATGATAGATAACACGCCAATCGACTCGCTCGACTTTGCTTCACCAGTGGTTGGGCTTGGCTCCAAAATGGGCTTGGATGCGACCATTAAATGGGATGCCGAGCTGGCGACGCGAACCGAGGTCACTGAGCGAGACAGCAAAGCGATTACCGAAGCAGAACTAAATGAGTTGAAACAGCAACGCCCTGAGATTGTTGACGTCTATCTTCCGGTTACAGCAAACAACCAATTTGCTGTCGTGACTATGAAGAAGGACCAAGCTGGTCAATCCCAAGAATTGATGGAACATCTATGGGGCTTCTTTGCTCAGTACACGGATAACAAATTCATCATTTTGTGCGACGATGACGTTAATGCACGAGATTGGAATGACATCATTTGGGCGGTGACAACTCGAATGGACCCAGATAGAGACACGATTCAAGTGCTTGGTAAGACTGAGAGTTCATCCAAATTAGGACTGGATGCGACCAATAAGTTTGAATCTGAAGCCACGCGCGAGTGGGGCACGCCTATCAAAAAAGATCCTAAACTTGTGGCTAAAGTCGATGAGATTTGGGACCAGTTAGGTATTCTATGAGTCATCAAGTCCACCTTCTACCAATGGACGTTACGTTCCAAGTAAAAGAAGGGGAGACGGTGTTGGAAGCTGCGCTCAACAACAATATTCGCTTCCCGCACCGTTGCCAAGTTGGCGCTTGCGCCATGTGCATGTGTAAAAAGCTAACGGGCGAGGTGAGCTATCACCTCGAACCGATGCTAACCGAAAAAGAGCAACAGCAAGGTTGGATATTCCCTTGCCAAGCCTATACAGAAAGTAATTTAGTGCTTACTTTTGACGAGTAAGCGAGAGGAACACCATGACCATCCAATGTAAAGTAAAGTCTATTCAGCCGTTAGCTTGTAATACTTACCAAATCCTTCTTCATCCAGAATCACCAGTGCCTTTTAAAGCGGGTCAGTACCTAATGGTGGTGATGGGTGAAAAAGACAAACGTCCTTTCTCTATCGCAAGCAGCCCTTGTCGTCATGAAGGTGAACTTGAACTGCACATCGGTGCGGCGGAACACAACGCTTATGCACAAGAAGTTGTCGAAGCAATGCAAGCAGCCCTAGAAACAGATGGTCATATCGAGATTGATGCACCACATGGTGATGCTTGGGTTCAAGAAGAAAGCGAACGCCCGCTATTATTGATTGCTGGTGGTACAGGCTTTAGTTACGTGCGTTCGATTCTGGATCACTGTGTTGCACAGAACAAAACCAACCCTATCTATTTATACTGGGGTGCACGAGACAACTGCCAGCTTTACGCTAAAGAAGAACTGGTCGAGATTGCCGATAAGTTTGCTAACGTTCACTTTGTTCCAGTAGTAGAAGAAGCACCTACAGACTGGCAAGGTAAAGTTGGTAACGTGCTACAAGCAGTAGCCGAAGATTTCGAAAGCTTAGAAAACTACGATATCTATATTGCAGGCCGCTTTGAAATGGCTGGTGCAGCACGTGAACAGTTCACTCAGAACAAGAAAGCGAAGAGCGAACGTATGTTCGCAGACGCTTACGCATTCATTTAAAT
>NZ_WXWS01000431.1:0-14984 GCF_009904715.1 Vibrio sp. V42_P2S4T144
CCACCAAACCGCTTGCCGTATGCGTGTTAGTACACCAGTCGTCCATTTTCGCCAGTTCTTCTTCCGGCTGATGAATCGCTAACACTGGACCTTCAGCCAAAATATTTAGTTCGCTATCCGTGACAATAGAAGCAATTTCGATGATTTTGTGCGTTTCAGGATCAAGCCCTGTCATCTCTAAATCAACCCAAATTAGGTTTTGATCGCTAAAGGACATGGTTACGCCGCCTATTTGTTTATCGATAAAAGAGGTACTATACCTCAAAATACGAGAAACACGATACTCATACACGGAGCCAAGAGTACGGCTCAACCATTTGAGTAAATTCACATAAAGTACAGAATTGTGGCAAAGAAGAAAAAGTTAACCAAAGGTCAGGTGCGACGCGTACGTAGCAACCAACAAAAGCGTTTGAAGAAGCAAGAAGAGTCCATCCAGTGGGATGAAAACATGCTAGGCGCCAGCAAGCAAGGTCTCGTGATCACTCGTTTTGGTCAGCACGCGGACATTGAAGACCTTGAAACAGGCGAAATTCAACGCTGTAACCTCCGCCGTGGTATTGAGTCTCTAGTATCTGGCGATCGTGTTTTATGGCGCGAAGGATTGGAGTCTATGGCGGGCATCTCTGGTGTTGTTGAAGCGGTAGAACCTCGCTCTTCAGTGCTCACTCGTCCAGATTATTACGATGGCCTAAAACCCGTTGCAGCCAATATTGATCAAATGGTCATTGTCTCTTCGGTATTACCAGAGCTATCGCTAAATATTATTGACCGCTATCTCGTTGCATCAGAAACACTGAATATTGCGCCATTGTTGGTCTTAAATAAGGTCGACCTTCTAGAAGCCGATGACCGTGCAATGTATGAAGAATGGCTCAAAGAATATGAACGTATTGGCTATAAAGTGCTTCTGGTCAGCAAGAAGTCTGGAGAAGGCATTGCTGAACTAGAAACCCTACTACGTGATCGAATTAATATCTTTGTTGGTCAATCAGGCGTAGGGAAATCCAGCTTAGTCAACGCGTTAATGCCGGAACTAGAGAGCGAAGTGGAAGAAGGCGAAGTCTCTGAGAACTCTGGCTTGGGCCAACACACCACGACGGCTGCACGTTTATACCACATTCCAACAGGTGGCGATTTGATCGACTCACCTGGAGTACGTGAATTTGGTCTTTGGCATTTGGAAGCAGAAGAAGTAACAAAAGCATTCGTTGAATTTCGACCATATTTAGGCGGTTGCAAGTTCCGAGATTGTAAACACAATGATGACCCAGGCTGCCTTCTACGCGAAGCTGTCGAGAACGGGGAAATTAACGAAACTCGCTTTGAAAACTATCATCGCATTTTGGAAAGCATGGTTGAAAACAAAGCAAATCGTCAGTATTCACGTAATAAAAAAGCCGATCTGTAATTGAGTTAAGGCTGTAACTGTGTAAAAAGTCTTCACCTAATACTGACAAGCCAATTAAATTTCAGTAACATCACGCGCCCTAAAGCGCGAATCTAACAACAGAAGTATCGGAATTAAAGATGGACAAGTTTAAAGTTGGACTGCAGTACTGGATCCCACAACACGGCCTCACTCGCCTAATGGGTAAACTGGCTTCAGCAAAAGCTGGCGGTCTAACAACAGCAGTTATTCGTTGGTTTATCAAACAATACAATGTGAATATGGATGAGGCAAAGCACTCAGATCCTAAGCATTTTAAAACGTTCAACGAGTTTTTCGTTCGTGAGCTAAAAGAAGGCACACGCCCAATTTCTGAAGGCGAAAACGTCATCACTCATCCAGCCGACGCTTGTGTTAGCCAGTTTGGCCCTATTGAAGATGGTCAACTTATCCAAGCAAAAGGTCATCACTTCTCAGCACAAGAATTGCTGGGCGGTGACGCGAATTTAGCGGACGAATTTAAAGATGGTTCTTTTGCCACATTGTATCTATCTCCGCGCGATTACCACCGTGTACACATGCCATGTGACGGCACTCTGCGCCAAATGATTTACGTACCAGGTGACCTGTTCTCAGTAAACCCTCTGACAGCAGAAAACGTACCGAACCTATTTGCACGTAACGAGCGTGTGGTGTGTATCTTCGATACTGAGTTTGGTCCAATGGCACAGGTGCTTGTTGGTGCGACAATTGTTGGTAGCATTGAGCAAGTATGGGCTGGCACGATCACTCCGCCTCGTGGAAACACTGTCTACAAATGGGATTACCCAGCAGAGGGTGACAAGGCCGTGATCTTGAAAAAAGGCGAAGAGATGGGCCGCTTCAAACTGGGTTCTACTGTTATTAACCTGTTTGCCAAAGACGCGATTGAGTTTGACGCAAGCATGGAAAACGGTAAGCCAACCGTTATGGGCACACCTTACGCCTTGAAAAAATAAGTAAAACACCGTTAAAGAGCCCTTTATTAAGGGCTCTTTTTATTGATAAAAAGCAAAACTCCGTTCGAAATTTAGCCTCTATTTCTCAAACTCATACCTGCCTCTAAGACCCTCATTCCACAATCAATTATCCTGCGCTTAGAATGAATATTTAGAGGGGCAGCCAATGCCAAAGATGAGTGTAAACACGTTGGCGAAATTGCTGGTGTGCTTTTTAATTCCGCTCGGTGTTTTGATGATGCCGATCGATGCTATTCCTATTGACGATCTCACTTTAATTCAGCATCGCCTGTTAGCTATTTTTCTTCTTGCTGCCCTACTTTGGGTTCTCGAGCCGGTTCCCGTTTTTGCTACGTCCATTCTTATTATCGCTCTTGAACTGATCATGATATCGGATAAAGGTTTGCATCTATTTCGCAATCCACCAGCGGGGCATGATTTAGGAGAGTTAATTGCTTACACCGATATTTTCTCGGCCTTCTCTTCACCGATCATTATTCTTTTTATGGGTGGTTTTGCTCTTGCGATTGCGGCTTCCAAATACGAGCTCGACAACAACCTCGCCCGAGTACTATTAAAACCATTCGGCACCCAACCTAAGTTCATCATGCTGGGCTTGATGTTAATTACCGCCGTTTTTTCAATGTTTATGTCCAATACTGCCACGACCGTGATGATGCTAGCCCTGCTTGGCCCCATCGTCGCTTCAGCACCTAAAGGGGATTTAGGGATTAAAGCGCTGGTGCTGTGCATTCCAATTGCCGCGAATACAGGCGGCATTGCGACTCCGATAGGCACGCCACCTAATGCGATAGCGCTTCAATATCTCACTGGAGAAAACGCGATAGACTTCCTATCTTGGATGACAATGGGTCTACCATTTGTGTTGGTACAACTCACTGTAGCTTGGTTCTTGTTGCAAAAGCTGTTTCCGTCCAGCGAACCAGAAATGAAACTAAAGCTAGATGGTACATTCAAAAGGAGCTGGCGTGCGATCGTCGTCTACATCACTTTTGCACTAACCATTGTGCTTTGGATGACAACGAAAGTGCATGGCATGAATACATACGTTGTCGCGATTATCCCACTAGCAGTGTTCACGTTAACGGGCATTATGGGAAAAGAAGAGCTCAAGCTGATTAACTGGGATGTTTTATGGCTGGTTGCCGGTGGTATAGCAATTGGTATTGCCTTAGACAAAACGGGCTTAGCCGAAGCATTAGCGCACGCCATTGATTACAGCCTGCTATCACCATTTGCCGTTGTTTTAGCCCTATCAGTAGTGTGTTGGTTAATGGCGAACTTTATGTCTAATACCGCAACAGCAAACTTATTGATGCCTATTGCTGCCGCTATTGGTACATCAATGCCAAGCCTTATTGCGGTTGGTGGCCTACAAGGTTTACTGGTTGTCGTCGCCTTCTCCGCATCACTTGGCATGATCTTACCGGTTTCCACACCACCAAACTCTTTGGCTTATTCAACAGGCCTCATCGAGAGCAAAGACATGGCGAAAGTAGGCCTGATTCTCGGTTTGATTGGTCTACTTATCGTGTATGGCGCAGTTTTGGTACTGTTTTAATCGAAGAGCTCCATGAAAAAGCGTGTTGTCATGGAGCTGCTCTCCAGCTACTGCCCTTACAGAGCGGCTTTTACATCCCATAAATTTCGTGCATATTAAGACTCCTCTACTCTACAAGGACGTCGACACATCATGGGTTACGAATGGCTTGCTTTATGCGCCGCTTTTCTGTGGGCAGTTTCTAGCCTAATTTCGGTCATTCCTGCACAACACCTAGGCGCATTTTCTTACAGCCGCTGGCGTATGGGCTGCACAGCCGTGATCTTATCAACAATGGCCTGGATAACTGGCGGCTGGTTAACGGTTTCTTGGGAACATGTAACGCCAATGATGGCCTCAGGACTGATTGGTATTTTTATTGGCGATACCGCTCTATTCGCGTGTTTGAATCGTATGGGGCCAAGACAAGCCGGGTTACTCTTCTCTTGCCACGCCGTGTTCTCTGCCATCTTGGGCTACTTCTTATTTAGCGAAGTCATGACCACAATAGAACTACTGGGCGCATCATTGGTATTTAGCGGCGTGGTGATGGCGATATTCTTTGGCCGAAGAGGTCTAGTGAATAACGTCTTGGAAGACATTAAAGGTAACATCTGGGTGGGTATTGGACTTGGCTTAACCGCAGCAATGTGCCAAGCATTGGGCGGCATCATCGCCAAGCCAGTAATGCAAACCAGTATTGACCCAGTTGCGGCTTCTGCTATTCGAATGATCAGTGCCTTTTTCGCCCACAGCATGTTGTTAATTCTAGGAGTCAAAGTCGCTCGCTCGACGCAACACATTACTTGGCGCATATTTGGTATTACTGCGCTTAATGGTTTCTTGGCGATGGCCGTCGGCATGACGCTAATCTTATACGCACTGCAAGAAGGAAATGTAGGTATGGTTGCACTTCTATCTTCAACCACGCCAATCATGTTGCTACCGCTGCTCTGGGTTTACACTAAACGCCGACCAAACCGATTTGCTTGGTTGGGCGCGGCCCTAGCGGTGATTGGTGCGGGGATTTTAGTTCAGTAATCTTACAAACCAGTCCTTATTACCAGACACAAAAAAGCCCGAGTTTATACTCGGGCTTTTGTCATTCTGAATCGTCAGTTAATTACTTAACTAGCACATCACCCGTCATTTCTGCTGGGATTTCTAGACCCGCTAGAGAAAGCATTGTTGGTGCAAGGTCAGACAGTTTACCGCCTTCTTTGAACTCAACCGCTTTGTCACCTACGTAGATTAGAGGCACTGGTAGGTTAGTGTGTGCAGTGTGAACACCGCCAGTTTCAGGGTCGATCATCATTTCTGCGTTACCATGGTCCGCAGTGATCAGTAGCTGACCGCCAACTTCTTTGATTGCTTCAACCACTTTGCCTACGCTTTCGTCTAGTGCTTCGATTGCTTTCTCAGCCGCTTCATAAACGCCAGTGTGACCAACCATATCTGCGTTCGGGTAGTTACAGATGATGGTATCGAACTTACCAGACTTGATAGCCGCAACCATCTTCTCTGTTAGTTCTGGAGAGCTCATTTCAGGCTGCATGTCGTACGTTGCAACTTTTGGAGAAGCAACCAACTGACGCTCTTCGCCTTCGAATTCGTTCTCAACACCACCGTTGAAGAAGAAAGTCACGTGTGCGTATTTCTCTGTTTCAGAGATACGTAGCTGAGTTTGACCTTGTTTAGATAGCCACTCACCGTAAGTGTTTTCTAGAGACGCAGGTGGAAATGCGATAGCTAGAGGGATATCAGCCGCGTATTGAGTCAGCATCACAAAGTTAATTGCTGGGAATGCTGCACGCTCAAAGCCGTCAAATGCAGGAACGAATGCACGAGTGATTTGACGTGCACGGTCAGCACGGTAGTTCATGAAGATAACCGCATCGCCATCTTGCATGATTGCCTCTTCTTGACCTTCCGCTTTGATAGCTGTTGCTTTAACGAATTCGTCGTTTTCTTCACGAGCGTAAGCCGCTTCTAGACCTGCAACTGCCGTTTCTGCTGTGAACTCAGCTTTAGCTTGAGTTAGAAGATCGTAAGCAACTTGGACGCGATCCCAGTTGTTGTCACGGTCCATTGCGTAGTAACGACCTACTAGAGAAGCAACGCGGCCTTTACCTAGTTTCGCAAATAGATCTTGGAAACGTTGTAGTGAGTTTTCAGCACTACGTGGTGGTGTGTCACGGCCGTCTAGGAAGCAGTGTAGGTAGATTTTCTCTGCGCCACGCGCCGCTGCCATTTCAACTGCTGCGTAAATGTGGTCTTCGTGAGAGTGAACACCGCCTGGAGACATCAGGCCCATGATGTGTACTGCTTTTTCAGCTTTCACAGCAGAGTCGATTGCTTCAACTAGCGCAGGCGTTTGTTCGAACTCACCATCAGCAATTGATTTAGTGATACGAGTCAGGTCTTGGTATACAACGCGGCCTGCACCAATGTTAGTGTGACCAACTTCAGAGTTACCCATTTGACCATCAGGAAGGCCAACATCCATGCCTGAAGCAGAGATTAATGTGTGTGGGTTATTCGCAATCAGAGCATCCATTACTGGTGTTTTCGCATTCGCAATTGCGTTACTTGCTGTGTCTTCACGGTAACCGTAACCGTCAAGGATAACTAGAGCCAGTGGCTTCTTAGCTGACATAGTGATGACCTCATCAAATTTAAGTAACTTTTGGCGTAGGGCCTCTCTGCCCTATCTAACCTTGAAACAAAACTAGCGTAATTTTACTACACTTTTTAACCAAAACTGTAGGTTAAGATCAAATAATGTTTGCGATTTATTGTTGCTATCTTACAAGTTAAGCGAACAACGAGTCAGTGCCGACAATCGTGTTCCACAAGCATAGTCATTTCTAATACGCTTTGTACACCCCAGTCTAAGTTCGGTTTTCTTACGCTTATCATTCTTATTTTTGCACTTGAAACAGCGCTAATTTAAAGCAACATCAAACAAGATGGATTAATACCTATTGTTCTCTTTTCTCAGTAAAACAGAAGTCACTTAAACCGATAAGTCCAATAGGCAAAAGCAATCAAGCTACCAGAGCGAAATGTACGGATAGTAAGGGCATAAAGGGTTTATAGAGATCTCAATTATTCGTTAGAAAATTTTAACCCTCTCGCCTAAGAGCCGTAACCTCGCTATACTCCTGCTTTATTTTTCCGCCAACAGCGTAAGAGCTCAAGACATGCAAGAGTACATTGAATTTTTCCAACAGAACATGATTCTATCTTTGGTTTGGGTAGGTCTTCTTGTCGCCTTTATCATGAACATCGTGAAATCAGCGACAGCCGCATACAAAGAAATCAACGTAAACCAACTGACTCATCTTATGAACCGTGAAAACGGCGTTGTAGTGGATATCCGTACCAAAGACGAGTTCAAAAAAGGTCATATCACCGACTCACTTCACATTTTACCGTCAGACATCAAAGCGGGTAACTTGGGTAGCCTTGAAAACCACAAATCAGACCCAATCATTGTTGTATGTAAGACAGGACAGACCGCTCAAGAAAGCGCAAACCTACTAGTAAAAGCTGGCTTCGAAAACGTGAGCCTACTAAAAAATGGTTTGATTGCGTGGAACGAAGCGAACCTGCCGTTAGTTCGCGGTAAGAAGTAGGAACGTGGCAAGAACGAAAGTTCGCGTTTAAACGCGCTTTTACCAAGCCTCGCGGACAAAAAACTGAGCAAATTGAAAGCAGTTGGAGCACTAAGTTGTGACGCTTTGCACGTAATACACGCTTCATCTAGTCAAGGTAGATTGGCTCAGTTAGTCTCAGGACATACCAGTTTTCTGAGCTTAGACGTTTCTAGGCTCAACAAATATTGATTT
The DNA here is from genome assembly GCF_009904715.1 of Vibrio sp. V42_P2S4T144. Lineage (NCBI taxonomy): Bacteria > Pseudomonadati > Pseudomonadota > Gammaproteobacteria > Vibrionales > Vibrionaceae > Vibrio > Vibrio sp. V42_P2S4T144. The sequence continues at coordinate 7,801 of NZ_WXWS01000431.1, forward strand.
AAGGATTAAAAAATGGCTGAAGCAGCACCTCAAGACGCACAACAAAACTTCGCAATTCAACGCATCTTCCTAAAAGACGTTTCTTTTGAAGCGCCGAACTCTCCAGTAATTTTCCAGAAAGAGTGGAACCCAGACGTTAAACTAGACCTAGACACTCAAAGCCGTGAGCTTGGTGAAGGCGTTTACGAAGTTGTTCTACGCCTAACCGTTACTGTGAAGAACGAAGAAGAGACTGCGTTCCTATGTGAAGTTCAACAAGGTGGTATCTTCACTGCTGAACAAATGGAAGCTGGTCAACTTGCACATTGCCTAGGCGCATTCTGCCCGAACATCCTATTCCCATACGCTCGTGAAACTATCTCAAGCCTAGTCGTTAAAGGTACGTTCCCTCAACTGAACCTAGCGCCAGTAAACTTTGACGCGCTATTCATGAACTACCTACAACAGCAAGCTCAACAAGGCGAAGCTGAAGCGTAATTCACGTTTTATAAGTGACGAATAGCCACAGTGCTGACGTCACCGACTCAAATAAAATGCACAGAGCGTCTACCATTCGATGCAATGTGCATTTTTTATTTCTGACAAAAGTTCCTAGTTCCTAATCGCCAGAAGGCGTAAAATTTGACGATTAGGAACTAGATTCTACTAGTAGCAAGACAATTAGGCGGTAGCATGACACAAGCAAATACAAACAATGCTTACGGTAAAGACATCGCAATGACTGTGATTGGCGCAGGCTCATACGGCACCTCTTTGGCAATCTCACTCGCTCGTAACGGCGCGAACGTTGTCCTTTGGGGACACGAGCCAGAGCACATGGCTCGCCTAGAAGCAGACCGAGCTAACCATGCCTTTTTACCAGGTGTTGATTTCCCTGAAAGCTTGATCATTGAATCGGATTTAGAAAAAGCCGTTCAAGCAAGCCGAGATTTGTTGGTTGTGGTTCCAAGCCATGTCTTTGGCATCGTGCTAAACAGCTGTAAACCATTCTTGCGCGAAGACTCTCGCATCTGTTGGGCAACCAAAGGGCTTGAACCTGAAACGGGGCGCCTGCTGAAAGACGTCGCTTATGACATTATCGGTGAAAACTACTCACTAGCAGTATTGTCTGGCCCAACGTTTGCGAAAGAGCTCGCAATGGGTATGCCGACTGCAATCTCTGTTGCGTCTCCAGATTCTGAATTTGTTGCGGATCTACAAGAAAAAATCCACTGTAGCAAAACCTTCCGCGTATACGCCAATAGTGACTTTATTGGTATGCAATTGGGCGGCGCTGTGAAAAACGTTATTGCGATTGGTGCGGGTATGTCTGATGGTATCGGTTTTGGCGCCAATGCTCGTACCGCATTAATTACTCGTGGCTTGGCTGAAATGAGTCGCCTTGGTGCTGCGCTGGGTGCACAGCCAGAAACCTTTATGGGCATGGCGGGTTTAGGCGATCTTGTCCTGACATGTACCGATAACCAATCACGTAACCGACGCTTTGGCTTGGCATTAGGCCAAGGTAAAGACGTTGATACGGCTCAAGAAGAAATTGGTCAAGTGGTTGAGGGTTACCGCAATACAAAAGAAGTATGGCTACTTTCTCAACGTATGGGTGTTGAGATGCCGATAGTTGATCAAATTTATCAAGTATTGTATCAAGGAAAAGATGCGCGCTTAGCAGCGCAAGATTTACTTGCTCGTGACAAAAAAGCCGAAGGAAAGTAGCAATCTACCGCCCTTTGCAGCTCATCTGAGAAAAATTGAAGTTGTCGGGTCACGGAAGAACCACTCTGGATATTGAGAATGAAACACTGCGAAAAACAAAAAGTCTGGAACAAAATTGTCTCAGAAGCCCGTGAAATGTCAGAACAAGAGCCTATGCTGGCGAGCTTCTATCATGCCACCATTATCAAGCATGAAAGTTTGTGTGCCGCTCTGAGTTATATTCTGGCTAATAAATTGAACACCGCTTCCATGCCAGCGATGGCTGTACGTGAAGTGGTTGAAGAAGCCTTTGCAGCTGATCCAACCATCACTGACGGCGCGGCTTGTGATATTTGTGCCACGGTCAATCGCGACCCTGCTGTTTCAATGTACTCAATGCCATTGCTGTACCTAAAAGGCTATCACGCACTGCAAGGCTACCGAGTAGCAAACTGGCTATGGAAGCAAGGTCGTCACGCTCTTGCGACTTACCTACAAAATCAGATTTCGGTAGCATGTCAGGTCGATATCCACCCTGCAGCGCGCATTGGTAGTGGCATCATGCTCGACCATGCAACAGGCATCGTGATTGGTGAAACTGCCGTGGTCGAAAACGACGTGTCTATACTGCAAGATGTCACCCTTGGTGGTACTGGTAAAGAATGCGGTGATCGTCATCCGAAAATTCGCGAGGGTGTGATGATCGGCGCTGGTGCAAAGATTCTTGGCAATATCGAAGTCGGTGAAGGCGCGAAAATCGGATCTTGCTCTGTGGTATTGCAAGCCGTGCCTCCTCACACAACGGTGGCTGGCGTGCCTGCAAAAATCGTCGGACGTCCAAAAACGGATAAACCCTCTCTCGATATGGATCAAGGCTTTAACGGCAAGTCGCAAAGCTTTATCCATGGAGATGGTATTTAATCGTCAACAAACCTTTTTGACAACAACGTGGTAGGTAACTCTCAAGTGCGAAAACAAAATCACCCTGTTCTACGCTCGGCTATTTTATTAACTTGTGCTTTATCTGCCACTTATCCCATTACCTCCTCTGCTGTGAGTCAGCAAGAGCTCAAAGGCGTATCCAGTGAGATAAGCCGTCAGCGCAAATCGCTCTCTTCCCAAGAAAAGCAGCTCAATGAGTTACAGAAATCATTAAAAGATCAAGAGCTTGGAATTTCTAAGCTTGAGCGTGAAATACGACAAACCAAGTCTAACCTCGCACAAGCAGACAAAAACATAGAAAATCTAGAAGAGAAAATTGCCTTGCAAGAAGCACAGCGTCAAGAGCAAGAAGAAGAACTCAAACAGCTGCTGCAAACGTATTACGTAACCGAGCGAGCGAAGGCCAATGGTCACTTGTTAAATCAAGGTGTGGAAGAAGACCGCATGAGCCAATACTTCCAGCATTTAGCTAAAGCACGTGCTGAAGTGATTGATGCGATCACCAAAATAACCCAAGAATTAGCGCACAACAAAAACCAGCTCGAGCTAGAAAAAGAGCAAATCGAGACTCTGCTCAAGCAGCAATCCGAAAAACGTACAGCGCTAGCAAGTACACAATCCAAGCGTAAGCAAACCCTGAATAAGATTCAGAGCAGTATCAAGAATGACAAACGCTACTTAGCCGAGCTGCAACGCAACGAAACCCGTTTAAAAGCAGAGATCGCCAAAGCAGCGAAGCGTAATGCGGTGCCAATGGACGGACTCGGCAAACAGCGCGGTAAGTTGCCTTGGCCACTCAAAGGCAGTGTGTTACACAACTTTGGTACGCGACAAACTGGGCAGGTAAACTGGAAGGGCATGGTGTTGTCTGCCAACTATGGTCAACAAGTGAAAGCCGTTTATCCTGGTACTGTCGTATTTGCTGAGTATCTGCGCGGATACGGTTTAGTGGTACTGCTCGACCACGGAAAAGGTGACATGACCCTCTATGGTTACAACCAAGCGTTAACTAAAAAAGAAGGCGATCGAGTCACCGCAGGCGAAGTGATTGCTCTCGCGGGTGATACGGGCGGTCAAGACAGGCCATCGCTGTACTTCGAAATTCGTCGTAATAGTGAAGCGCAGGATCCGAAATCTTGGTTAAAGCGCTGATTATCTGACTTATTGACTTATCATAAAAAAAGGAGCCACTCGGCTCCTTTGTTGTATTCATGTTTTGGAAAATGCTATGCGTAGTAGGTTTCTACCGCATCAATAAAAGCATGCACATCATCTTTGCTTAACGCGTTGATTCCTGCTGCCGCCTCTCGCCCCCCACCTGTCGGGAACTGACCACACACGGCCACGGCACCTTGTTTATTGTTTAACGGGGCACGGAGTGAAACCGTATAAGTACCATCTGCATTTTCAGTAAGTACCGCATGCGCAGAGTCAGGGGTTTGGTTTGCTAGCCAGTTGCCATAAACACCACTGATTCGGCGTGATGCCGCCGTGTTTGGTAACTCAAACAACTTCAGCTTACCGCTCTCATGCATGGCAGGCACTGCGAGAGCCGCCTCCATGTCTTGTTGGTAAGCCGATTGCAATTGGTAGTATGGCGAGGCCGTATCTTCAATAGCTTCAAATGGTGACGTGTACTTCAGCAAAGCTCGGTACAGCTCCGCAGGGTGAAAGTGTAAATCTTCGACTTTCGATCCGTAGCCGTTGTAGTTAATTAAAGTACCCAGCTCTTTTAGCTGCTCTTTCTGTTGCTGCGACAAGCCCGCGTTATTCGCTAACTCATCGGCTTTAGCAATCATGTTATCGCCATAAGCCGCCGTAATCGCCCAGTCATGAAAACGCCCATCAAGCAACTTATCGACAATCAACGCCGTGCACATGTTGGCATCGAGATCGATGTGCGCATCCAAATTACCATGCTGAGGAATGTCGCCCGCTTTGTGATGATCGGCGTAAAAGACGTGCGCGCCTTGAGCCAAAGCTTGCTCTAGACCTGCCATGTTCTTTTCCATCGAAATGTCTAACACAGTCAGCTCATCACCCGCTTGCACATCTACTTTTTCCACCAGCTTGATGTCGCGCTTTACACCGGTTATTAACTGGGCATCGACAGGATCAGCCAAACGCAATTGTAGAAGAGCAATGATGCCATCAGCATCACCATTAAAAATGTCGTAATTCATGGGGCGATAGTTCCTTTATCGAGAATCTTATCCCTGCAAGGGTTTTTAGCGTATGGGACTATTGTGCGTGGCATATTTGACAAGTCAACTCGAGCCACGACTCGAAAATGAGAGTGACTCTCGAAATATTAAGCAGTTTGACGTTTAACTGTGTAGATTGCTAACCGCATCTTCTAATAACAGTAGCTGCTCTAAGCCCTGCTCAGTTGCTAATGGCTTAACGACATTAAGCATCTGCAACATCCCTTGCTTCACCATTTGCTCGGTAATGTTGGTTTTTGAAGCCATCGCGGATTGATACGCCAACCAACTACACGCAATCAAGTGCAATGTACATACCAATGACTTCAACTGTTGTTGATCGACATTCAACAGCTTCATCGTTACGAACTCTTGCATAATAGCAATGAGGTTCGCTTGCAGCTTCTCTTGCACATCGATGTACTGTTCGTGTAGCTGTTCATCTCGTGACAAGATTTCTGGTAAGTTTGCGTAGAAAAAGCGGTATTTCCACATCAAGGTAAAAATAGAGTCTAGGTAGCTCTTCAGCATAGTCAGGCTCTCTTGCGAACCTTGAATAGGGGTAAATCTTTCTAAAAGTTCTGCTGAATAAAGCGCAAAGATCTCACGAACGATTTCTTGCTTATTGCGGAAGTGGTAATACAGATTACCAGGGCTAATTTCGATGTGATCGGCAATGTGATTGGTGGTGATGTTGCGCTCACCATGTTGGTTGAACAACTCCAGTGCCGCGTAGACGATTTTGTCGCGCGTTTTCATTGTTATCGTGTTCCCTCTTCATTAACGAATCGAGTATAGCGACTTCACCAACCTAGGTCGATAGAGGCTCCAAATACGGTAACATAACAGACCAGTTAAGATGCCAGTTGAGTTGGCGACAAGGTCTAACCAAGAAGTTTGTCGCCCTACATACCCTTGCAACCACTCAATAACGGCGCTGAATAGCAAAATACTAATCGCCACCGCCCAACGTTGACGCCAACGCCACACACAAAAACAACCTAAAAACGCAAAGCCGCTATACGCCATAGCGTGCTGCATTTTGTCGAGATACGCGATATTGCCCCAGTCTTGCAGTTCACCTGAACTCAGAGATAAAAAAGCGATCAATATGGCGTAGCTAAAGATGACGAAACGTGCAGCCGTCAGGTTCATTGGACGTCCTTATGCAATTGGAAATGGAAAGGCCGTCACTTGATCAATGTGGTCACAGCCTAGCGCCAGCATGATCAAACGATCGATACCCAACGCGACCCCTGCACAATCTGGCAACCCTGCTTCCAGTGCAGAGATCAGATGATAATCGATCGGCTGTGGTTTTAAACCCATTTCGATACGCTTTGCGTTATCTTGTTCAAAGCGCGCTAATTGCTCTTTCGGGTTATCCAGTTCATGAAATCCGTTCGCCAGCTCTATCCCCTTAAAGTACACTTCAAAACGATCCGCGACGCGATGATCTTGAGGATTGATTTTCGCAAGCGCCGCCTGTGATGCAGGGAAGTCGTACACAAAAGCCGGCACGTCCTGACCAATTTTGTTTTCTACTCCCACGCTAAATAGTAGTTGCAGCAGCGTATCGCGATCTTCTTCAGGCTCAGCAATGTCACTCAAACCCAGCTTGCTTGCCGCCGCTTTCAGCTCAGTCATCGAGCCTTCCAGTGGACACACACCCAACACATCAATGAAGGCTTGCTGATACGTCATGCGCTGCGCTGCGCCACACTTCAATACCAGCTGCAACAGGTCATCCATTTCATCCATCAATTTATGATGGTCAAAGCCAACGCGATACCACTCCAACATCGTGAATTCAGGGTTGTGGTAGCGACCATTCTCTTCATTACGAAATGCTTTGTTGATTTGATAAATACAACCGCTACCCGCAGCCAAAAGGCGCTTCATATGGAATTCTGGGCTGGTCATAAAAAACAGCTTACTGCCATCGGCATAGCCTGGGCCAACAAACTCGGTTTGGAAAGTATGCAAATGGATGTCAGTCACGGTTGCGTGACTCATGGCTGGCGTATCGACTTCCATCACCTGTCGGTCAGCGAAGAATTGTCGAATCGACGCGATTAACGTCGCACGTTGACGAAGTTGGTCAATGGAAGCAGTAGGTTGCCAGTTGGTTTGCATAACAAGTCTCTCAAACTTTAATTCAGCGAGGAAAGCCTCATTCTACATGCTTTTTACTCTTCAAGAAGAGAGGAATATCCCTTCTTCTTTTTACTAATGTGCTCGCCAATTTGAGGCAAGCATTACTCGTGCCGCAGAACAAAAAACACTCAGTTAAAATCCTATTATCCATGCGGTTAATGTCGCGCAACACAGGTTTAACATCCCTAATGT
>NZ_WXWS01000552.1:0-18897 GCF_009904715.1 Vibrio sp. V42_P2S4T144
GCCGTACTGCAAAGCAGAGATATCAATCACAAGATCGTAACCATTTTTGTCTGCGACTTTCTTAACTGCATCTTGAATCGTTTTGAAAAGCTTCGCTTTTTCTTCAGCTTCACGACGCGCACTTGCTTTTTCAAGTGCTTGTGCTTTCACTTTGTACTCGCTGTCTAGCTTCGCGATATCGATACGTAGCTTTTCAACTTCGTCTTGACCCAAAAGCTCGCCGTCACGTTGTAGCTTCTCAATCTTTGTTTTAGCTTGTGCTTGGATTGACTTCAGTTCATCAGCTTTGCTTTTGAAGTCTTTCTGCATTTTTTGTAGTACAACTTCACGTTGAGGAAGAGCTTGAAAAACTTGAGCTGTATTTACGTAAGCAATTTTCTGTGCAGCTTCTGCCGCATTTGCAAACATTGAAGAGCTCAGTACAAGAAGGCCAATCCCAGCCGCTTTGATCATTTTATTCAAAATATTTTCCTCTTTAGAAAGTTCTACCGATAGTGAATGTGAAGAACTCTTCATCATCGCCATCAAATTTCTTAATTGGTTTCGCTAGTGAGAAGACTAGTGGCCCCATTGGAGACATCCACTGCAACGCCGCACCGTAAGAAGAGCGGTAGTTGGTTGGATCTGAGTAATCGTAGTAGTAACGGTCACCATATTCCGCACCTGAATCGCGGTAGTCAAACTCCGTATCCCAAACACTTGCCATATCAAAGAAGATACTGGTACGAATTTGGTTTTGCACTTCTTCTGATGCAAATGGTGTTGGGACAATCAACTCAACACTTGCTAGCGCTACGGCGTTACCACCAACAGAGTCATCTGTTGCTGTATCTGCGCCATTGTTTGAACCAGATGTATCACGGTAAACCGCTTTAGGACCAACAGAGTTTGAGCCAAAGCCACGAAGCGATGTAAAGCCACCTGCGTAGTAGTTTTCGTAGAATGGGAACAAGTTATCGTTACCATCCGTTTGACCGTAACCATTACCGTAACCTAAGCGGCCACGGAACAAGAGGGTAAACTCGTGCTTTTTAGTCAATGGCACATACTGGCGAACATCGTACTGCATTTTGAAGTATTGAACGTCAGAGCCAGGTACGGTCATTTTATAGAATGCACGCTGATGGTTACCTGCCGTTGGGAAGTAACCACGGTTTAAGTTATTACGTGTCCAAGAGATATTGAAGTCGAAGTCGTTTGTGTTCAACGCCCCACTAGAATCAATGTTGTCTGCTTGTGCTCGTAAGAACTGCTCTACCTGCAAGTAAGGCGATAAGTTACCGATCTTGTTGTGCGTATAACCGACACCGAATTCAAAACGGTTCAACTCATCGAATGGGAAGCCCCACGTTAAGCTCGCGCCATAGCTTTCGTTGGTATAGTCAACGATATTGGCTTCTTTCGCTTCAAATTCGTTATAGAAAACCTTACCACCTAAGCTTACACCGTCTAAGTTCCAGTACGGATCACGGTAATCTAGACTGATGTTTTTCTGGTAGTCATTCATCATCGCATTGATACCAACACGGTTACCGCTACCAATAAAGTTATCTTGTTGCAGGCCAACCTGGAAGCTCACACCCGATTCTGTACCGTAGCCAACACCGAAGTTAACGCTACCAGAGTTCGCTTCTTTGACAGAGTAAACTAGGTCAACTTGATCATCACTACCAGGAACTCGAACCGTCTGTACTTCAACATTTTCAAAGTAGCCCAAACGATTTAGACGAGTTTTACCCGTTTCAATCGATTTCGAGTTCAACCAACTGCCTTCCATCTGACGCATTTCACGACGAAGGACTTCATCTTTGGTTGAGTTATTACCCGTGAAGCGAATATCACGAACATAAATTCGGTTACCCGGATCTACGTTAACGACCAAAGAAACTTCTTGATTCTCGTCGTCAAACTCAGGAATGGTGTTCACTTGAGGATAAGCATAACCGGACTCACCAAGCACACGCTTAATTCCTTCTTCCATTGAAGTAACCAACGAGCCGTTGTATGTCTCATTGTCTTCAAATGGCACAAGTCTTTCGAACGTCGCTTCCTCACCAATCAAATCACCACGGAACTTCACGTCCTTAACGGTGTAAACCTCGCCCTCTTCTAGACCAAGAGTAATGTATACCCCTTTCTTGTCAGGAGAGATTGCAACTTGTGTCGAATCAACGTTAAATTTTAAGTAACCACGATCCAGGTAGAATGATTTGAGTGCTTCAATATCACCTGCAAGGACTTGCTTTTGATACTTTTCATCAGAAAGGAAATTCCACCACGGCACATCAACATTTAAGTTAAAGCGCGAAAGCAGTTCTTCATCACTGAACACTTCATTACCGATAAAGTTGATTTGCTGAATTTTTGCCGACACACCTTCAGTAAAGACAAACTTAAGGTCAGAACGATTACGTGGTAGTGGAGTAACCACCGCTTTTACTGTTGCGTTGTATTTACCTACGCTGTAGTAAAAGTCTTCTAAGCCTTTTTCAATGTTGCTTAGCGTGGTGCGGTCAAGCGCTTCACCTTCACGAACGCCAGACGCGTTCAGGTTTTCTTGTAGCTGCTCGTCCTTGATTGCTTTGTTACCTGAAAAAGAGATGCTTGCAATGGTAGGACGTTCTTTGACTTGAACCATCAGAACACCACCGTCACGCAACACTTTCACATCTTCAAAGTTACCAGATGCATACAGGGCGCGGATAATTTCTGCAACATCGCCTTGGCCAATGGTATCACCGACACGTACAGGCATTTTCAACAATGCAGCACCCAGTGCTACACGCTGCAATCCATCGATTTCAATATCTTGAACTACGAAGTTCTCTGCTCCATTTGCAGATACACTGGTCGCCAGTAAACTTGCAAATAGAATTCGCTTAATCGCCATACTTGTTCTAATTATTCCTTGCTACTGCTTTTGTCTCTGAACTATCACAGACGAGTAAAATCATTAAATAGCGCTAACGCCATGAGCGAGAAGATGATCGCACCACCAATTCTAAAGCCCATTTCCTGCACTTTCTCAGGAACAGGACGTCGAATGACTGCTTCAATTGCAAAAAACAACAAATGACCGCCATCCAACATTGGTAAAGGAACGAGGTTAATAATACCTAGGTTAACACTAATTAGAGCGAGAAAACCTAAAAAGTAGACCAAACCATAATCTGCTGTCGCGCCTGCGCCTTTGGCTATTGATATTGGTCCACTCAGATTATTCAGACCAACGTCTCCAACAATCAGCTTCTTAAGCATGCTGATTGTCAAACCAATGACTTGGCCAGTTTTGTCTACTGCTTTACCTATTGACTCGAATACACCAAACTGAAGATCGAAGCGATAACTTTCTGGCCATTCTGCGACTTTAGGTGCAATACCTGCAAAACCAACGACTTCTTTGTTAGCGAGCTCACGGCTACCGGGCGTCAGCGTCAATGTTTGCTCATAACCCTGACGTAACACCGTCAATTCAAGCGGTGTATCAGGATTAGAACGAACCGCTTCAACCACTTGCTTCCATTCGGTTACGCGTTGTTGACCAATTGCGACAACCTCATCACCTGGAAGCACACCGGCTTTTTCCGCCGCTCCACCTTGCGAGACCTGCTCGATAACTCGATACACCTCCGGTGTATACGGAGCAAAACCTAACGACAGCATCGCTGACTGAGTTTCTGGGTCGAACTTCCACTCACGTAAATCGAGCGTTTTCGTTACTTCTGAACCAACTTCATTCGCTGACGTTAGTGTTACCGTCATCAAATCATTGCCAATATGAGAAATCAATCCCATATTTACTGATTCCCAATCCGGAGTTTTGATACCAGATATCGATTTAAGTTCCATTCCAGATTCAATTCCAGCTTCCGCAACAATCGAATTGGGCGTAACTTCACCAATTACAGGCTTAACAGCCGGGATACCAATTAGAAATACCAGCCAATAGGCAAAAATTGCGAAAAGAAAATTAAAGATGGGGCCAGCCGCAACAATAGAGGTTCGCTTCCATAACGGCTTCTTATCAAACGCTAGGTGCTTCTCATGTTCTGGCACCTCATCGACACGGCTATCAACCATTTTCACATAGCCGCCGAGAGGGATCATTGAGATGCTGTACTCCGTTCCGTCTTTGCCTACTTTACTCCAAATAGACTTGCCGAAACCGATTGAAAACTTTTCAACTTTAACGCCGCAACGGCGAGCAACCCAAAAATGCCCAAATTCGTGCACGGCAACAAGAATGCCCAGTGCGACGATAAAAGAAATGAGATTCCACAATATACCAGTCATCAGCTACGCTCGCGTATGGTTTCTAGGGCAATAGTTCGTGCCATTCTATCTAGCTCGAGCAAGCTTTCCAAGCTATTCGCATTCTCAGCTTTGCAGCTTGCGTTGATTTTATTCAACACAGACTCATTGATGCGAGCAATATCGGTAAAACCTAGTCTGTTATTTAAAAATGCATCAACAGCGACTTCATTAGCTGCGTTCAATGCTGTTGTTGCGTGTTGACCTTCATAACAGGCATCAATTGCGAGTTTTAAACATGGGTAACGAGCAAAATCAGGCTGCAAAAACGTCAGCTCACCAACTTTCGTGAAGTCTAGCGGCTTAACCCCAGCTTCCACTCTTGACGGGTATGACATGGTGAGCGCAATTGGCGTCGCCATATCCGCTTCTCCCATTTGTGCCAAGACCGAACCATCACGATACTGAACCATAGAATGAATTACCGATTGAGGATGAATAACCACCTTCAGTTGTTCGCGAGCAGCATTAAATAGCCACTTAGCTTCGATATACTCAAGGCCTTTATTCATCATCGTGGCAGAGTCAACAGAAATTTTTGGCCCCATCGACCAGTTTGGATGAGCAATCGCCTGAGCGGGTGTCACCTGTTCCAGTTCTGCGATGTCAGTGTAACGGAAAGGACCACCAGATCCAGTCAACAAAATATGAGAAATGCCATGTTCTTGTAAATTGCAACGACCTAGATTGGTTTGTACTTGCTGTGGTAAACATTGGAAAATGGCGTTGTGTTCACTGTCGACGGGAAGTAGCTCTGCGCCAAATTCTTCTACAGCATCAATAAATAGCTGGCCTGACATTACAAGTGCTTCTTTATTTGCCAACAAGACTCGCTTACCTGCTTTCACGGCAGCCATGGTAGGCAATAAGCCAGCTGCTCCTACAATAGCAGCCATTACACTGTCGACCTCGTCCAGCGAAGCAATATGGCATAGCGCATCAACACCACCTAGCACTTCGGTACCTGGCGAAACCGAGTGTAGCTCAGCTTGAAGTTGAGACGCCGCAGCTTTATCTGCCATGACCGCATACTTAGGTTGCCACTGACGACATAGACCGATCATCTTTTCAACGTTAGTGCTTGCCGCTAAGGCAACGACAGAAAACAGATCTGGGTTTTGTTCGACCACTTTAAGCGTGCTTGCACCAATTGATCCAGTAGCACCAAGAATCGTTAACTTTTGCATGTTGTAAGACCGTTAGAAAGCTCAGGAGCGACGACGCCGCTCCTGATAAATTAGAATACGTAGTAAAGAAGAGCAAAAACTGGGAATGCTGCGGTTAGGCTGTCGATACGATCTAGCACACCACCGTGCCCTGGGATAATGTTACTGCTGTCTTTAATGCCTGAGACACGTTTGAACATACTTTCAACCAGATCACCAAGCACTGAAATAACGACAGTCACTAGCGTAATCAGCACCATATGGACAGGGCTAGTGAACTGGATGTCGAACCAATCAGCAAATGCCCACGCTACGATTAATGCCGTGATAATGCCACCAATTAGCCCTTCAATAGTTTTATTGGGGCTTACATGAGGAGCCATCTTACGTTTGCCTAAGCTTTTGCCTGCAAAGTAGGCGCCGCTATCTGCAGCCCATACCAAGAAACAAACGTACAACACAAGCTTTGCGCCGTGGTATGGATCTACAGTGATGTCATACGCTCTGAGAATAATCACACTCCAAAGGAATGGGATTAATGTCAGAAAACCAAATACATGACGTAAAACAAAATTACTTTGCCAAGATTTCGTCGTTTTGGGGTAAGTAATCGCCATTAAGCTAGCAATAATCCACCAAACAAAACCAATACCCAAGACGACATAATGAGGTGTCGTTAAGTGATTGAGGCTATATGCATCAGGCGAGATGTATAGAAAACTAAGTCCGGTAATAATGATTGCCGGCACAAGGGCAGCAATGCGAGAGTTGCTTCCTGTAAACTGAGTCCACTCCCAAAAACCTAATAGCGTTATTGCAGTTAAAGCGGCAATAAAGCCCATTAGCGGTAATTTAAAAATGCCTAAAATAACCAGGGGAGCTAAAATTAGTGCTGTTATTATTCTCTGTTTCAAACTAACTAGTCCTTATTGAGCTGCCATCAATGCCTTTATTTGTTCACCTGTACAGCCAAAACGACGTTCTCGGTTGATAAACCAAGTCACAGCTTCTACCAAACTGTCTTCATCGAATTCTGGCCAGTACTCTGGTGTAAAGTACATTTCTGCATAAGCCATTTGCCACAACATAAAGTTGCTGATGCGGCACTCTCCACTGGTGCGAATTAAAAGATCCACTTCCGGTAGGTCTGCCATGGTCAAATGCTCAGTGATTAGCTGCTCATTGATATCCTCTACACGAATTTCACCGTTACGTGCTTTTAGCGCTAACGTTTTAGCAGCTTCTGTGATGTCCCATTTACCGCCATAGTTGGCTGCAATGTTGATCACCATACCCGTGTTATCTGCCGTTAGGTTTTCTGCTTCTACAATTTTCTTTTGTAGACGCTCACTAAATCGACTGGTATCACCGATCACGCGCAACCGTAAGTTATTTTTGTGTAGTTTTTTTACTTCACTAGACAGGACCGTGATAAACAGTTCCATCAAAAGACCCACTTCTTCCTCCGGACGACGCCAGTTTTCACTACTAAAAGCAAACAGCGTCATGGCTCTAATGCCTAGTTTTGAAGCAGCAGCCACGGTCTTACGAACGGCACTAACGCCTTTTTTATGACCAAATACGCGAGGTTTTCCTTTGGACTTAGCCCAACGGCCATTACCGTCCATAATGATGGCAATATGCTTAGGAAGGGAATCAGAGAAGGCTTGAGAATTTTGCATAGGGAGTTAATTGAGTTCCATCAGTTGGATAGACTAACATAAAAAAACGCTGAGCTGTGAGCACAGCGTTTTCCAACAGTGATGTGTGTGGGAGTATTAAACTTCCATCAACTCTTTTTCTTTTGCAGCAAGAACTTCATCGATCTTCTTAACTGCAACGTCAGTTAGCTTTTGAATTTCGTCTTGTGCTTTACGGTCTTCATCTTCAGAGATTTCTTTATCTTTTAGAAGCGCTTTAAGATCGTTGTTTGCGTCACGACGGATGTTACGAACAGCAACACGACCACCTTCAGCTTCACCACGAACGATCTTAACTAGGTCTTTACGACGCTCTTCCGTTAGCGGTGGAAGTGGAACGCGGATGATAGTGCCAGCTGACATAGGGTTTAGACCAAGGTCAGACGTCATGATCGCTTTTTCTACTTTCGGCGTCAGCTCTTTATCAAAAACCGTGATTGCAAGTGTACGCGCATCTTCAGCAATAACGTTTGCTACTTGGTTTAGAGGTGTTGCTGCACCGTAGTATTCTACAGAAATACCAGATAGTAGGCTTGGGTGTGCACGACCTGTACGAATTTTAGAAAGGTTGTTCTTAAGCGCTTCAACGCTTTTATCCATGCGCTCTTGCGCGTCTTTTTTGATTTCGTTAATCACAGTTTCACCTTAAAAATGTCATCTTTCCTGAAGAAAGCCTAAAACGGTTGAGCAAAGCAAGCACCACCCTAACGCTTTGGAGTGGCACCTTAAGCCAAGCTTATTCGTTGATGAGCGTGCCTTCTGCTTCGCCCATAACCACGCGACGTAGTGCGCCTGGCTTGTTCATATTAAATACGCGGATTGGCATTTTGTGGTCACGAGCTAGCGTAAACGCCGCCAAGTCCATAACTTTCAGCTCTTTATCCAGAACTTCTGCATAAGATAGCTTATCATACAGCTCTGCGTCTGGGTTTGCTACAGGGTCAGCAGTAAATACACCATCAACTTTCGTCGCTTTTAGTACAACATCCGCTTCAATTTCGATACCACGTAAACAAGCAGCAGAATCCGTTGTAAAGAACGGGTTACCAGTACCAGCAGAGAAGATGACAACTCGGCCTTGGCGAAGCTCACGGATCGCATCAGCCCAATTATAGTCGTCACATACGCCTTTTAGAGGGATTGCAGACATAACGCGCGCATTTACGTATGCACGGTGAAGAGCATCACGCATCGCTAGGCCATTCATTACTGTAGCAAGCATACCCATGTGGTCACCAACTACGCGGTTCATACCAGCTTCAGCTAGGCCTGCACCACGGAACAAGTTACCGCCACCGATAACTACACCAACCTGAACACCCAGTTCAACCAGTTCTTTAACTTCTTGTGCCATACGATCAAGGACCGCAGGATCAATACCAAAACCGTCTTCACCTTGAAGAGCTTCACCACTCAGTTTTAATAGAATACGTTGATACGCTGGTTTAGGGTTCGTAGTCATGGAGTTTACCTTCCAAAGAGAGTTGTTGATTAACAGTCATGAATAGACACAACTTCAGTTATGGCTATTCATCACGGCTAATCGTTCACTGCTCATAAAAAGACCGCAGCCTTGGCTACGGTCTAATCTTTATACAGTCTCTAAGGATTAACCTTTTTGAGCTGCTGCAACTTCTTCAGCGAAGCTCATTTCTTCTTTCTTCTCGATACCTTCACCTACTTCTAGGCGAACGAACGTAGAAACTGAAGCGCCTTTTTCTTTCAGCATTTCGCCTACAGTTTTCTTAGGCTCCATGATGAAAGCTTGACCTGTTAGAGAGATCTCGCCAGTGAATTTCTTCATGCGGCCAACAACCATCTTCTCAGCGATTTCAGCAGGCTTGCCTTCGTTCATTGCGATTTCAACTTGAACCGCTTTCTCTTTTTCTACTACGTCAGCTGGTACGTCTTCTGGGTTAACGAACTCTGGCTTAGAAGCAGCAACGTGCATTGCAACGTGCTTAAGAGTTTCTGCGTCGCCTTCACCAGCAACAACAACACCGATTTTCTCACCGTGACGGTAAGAAGCGATTGCAGTGCCTTGAACGTATTCTACGCGACGGATAGTGATGTTTTCACCGATTTTAGCTACTAGAGCTACACGTGCGTCTTCGAATTGTGCTTGTAGTTCTTCAACAGAAGCTTTTGAAGCTAGAGCTGCAGCTGCAACTTCTTCTGCGAATGCAGTGAAGTTACCGTCTTTAGCAACGAAGTCAGTTTGGCAGTTAACTTCAAGAAGAACAGCAACGCCGTTTTCTTCTTTGATGATGATTGCGCCTTCAGCTGCAACGTTACCAGCTTTCTTAGCTGCTTTCGCTGCGCCAGATTTACGCATGTTTTCAATTGCTAGTTCGATGTCAGCGTTTGCTTCTACAAGCGCTTTCTTACATTCCATCATGCCAGCGCCAGTACGCTCGCGAAGTTCTTTAACTAGAGCAGCAGTTACAGTTGCCATTCTGTCTTCCTCGTTTGATTCGAAATAAGGTAAAAAACAGGGGCCTAACATTGTCGGCCCCCATTGCTAACTATAACTTAGTTTATGCTACACAAAGGTTTCACATAGACCAAGTGTGACACAGAGCCGCTATTATTCAGCTTCTACGAAACCGTCTTTTTCAGCAACTGCAGCTACGTCTTTGTTACGACCTTCAGATACTGCTGAAGCAGCAGCGTTCAGGTATAGCTGTACAGCGCGGATCGCGTCGTCGTTACCTGGGATTACGTAGTCAACGCCGTCTGGGTTAGAGTTAGTATCTACCACAGCGTATACTGGAATGCCTAGGTTGTTAGCTTCTTTAATTGCAATGTGTTCGTGATCAGCGTCGATTACGAATAGAGCGTCTGGTAGGCCGCCCATGTCTTTGATACCACCAAGAGATTTCTCTAGCTTCTCCATTTCGCGAGTACGCATTAGAGCTTCTTTCTTAGTTAGTTTGTCAAAAGTACCGTCTTGAGATTGAGTCTCTAGTTCTTTTAGACGCTTGATAGACTGACGAACTGTTTTGTAGTTTGTAAGCATACCGCCTAACCAGCGGTTGTTTACGTAAAACTGGTTGCTTGCGATTGCAGCTTCTTTAACAGCTTCAGATGCAGCGCGCTTAGTACCTACGAATAGAACCTTACCTTTCTTCTCGCCAACTTTAGCTAGTTCAGCTAGAGCGTCGTTGAACATTGGTACAGTTTTTTCTAGGTTGATGATATGAACTTTGTTACGAGCGCCAAAGATGAATGGCTTCATTTTTGGGTTCCAGTAACGAGTCTGGTGACCGAAGTGAACACCAGCTTTTAGCATATCGCGCATTGATACAGTTGCCATTTTAAAATCCTCTATGGGGTTAGGCCTCCACATTCCCCATAACTCCGACCAAGCTTCTGCTCAGCACCCCGGAATATGTGACGGAATGTGTGTGATTTAAAGATAAAAGGTTATTCGGATGAAGCTTGCTTCGCCGCTTAACTTTGCTAAACGAAGAGAACAGTCCTCTATTCCGGCGCGCTTTATACCATATTTTAGCTCACTGTGGCTAGTAAAAATTATTTCTTCACCGAGCCACTTTCTCCTATTTATAAGCAAAACTTTAAACATATGATCGAATTAAGAATGATGCATATTCCTATCTAACTTGGGTTAACGCCCCGATGTCTGATAGAATGCGGCCATTCGCACGTTTACGTGCTTAGGAATAAGTAGAGAAAGCCAATGTCAATCAAGATTAAAACTGCTGAAGAAATAGAACGCATGCGCATTGCGGGCAAGCTAGCCGCAGAGATTCTAGAAATGATCGAACCACACATCAAAGTTGGTGTGACGACAGAAGAGTTAAACAAAATCTGTCATGAGTACGCTCTAGAAAAAGGCGCATACTCTGCTCCGCTTGATTACCATGGTTTCCCTAAGTCGATCTGTACTTCAATCAACCATATCGTATGCCACGGTATTCCAGCGGAAAAAGACGAAATCGGTAGCAACGGCCAAATGAAGCCGGCGGTACTAAAAGATGGCGACATCTTAAACGTTGATATTACCGTAATCGTTCCAAATGATGAGAATGCCGATCTGAGCGTGCGTCCTCAGGGGTACCATGGTGACACTTCTAAGATGTTCCTAGTCGGTGATGTTTCGCCTGCAAACAAACGTCTGTGCATGGTAGCTCAAGAAGCACTGTATGTTGGTATGCGCACCGTTAAGCCAGGTTCAACGGTTGGTGACATCGGTACAGCTATCGAGAAGTACATCAAAGAGAACAACAAGAACAATCCTCGCAACAAGTTTTCTATTGTGAAAGACTTCTGTGGTCACGGTATCGGCGATGAGTTCCATGAAGAACCACAAGTGGTTCATTACAAGAACAAAGACCGCCGCGTATTAAAAGAAGGCATGTGCTTTACTATTGAGCCGATGATTAACGCTGGTAAATTTGGTTGCTCTGTTGATGCACAAGATGACTGGACTGTTTACACGGGCGACGGCAAGAACTCTGCGCAATGGGAACATACCATTGTAGTAACAAAAGAAGGTTGTGAAGTACTAACGCTTCGTAGCGACGATACGATTCCTCGCCTAATGAAAAACGCGTAAAGCTGACGACCACTCGTTGTTTACTATATCCCTGCTTCGGCGGGGATATTTTTTATCTGCCGCAAATTTGTTAGATTGTTATTAGATTAGCTTGCACGGATGGCAAATATGACACTTCAGTCCCCTCTTACCTTTTCCGATGAACAAATCAATATCGGTGAACTCAAACAAGAATTAGAGAAGTTTAGCTCTAATCAAAACCAAGAGTTTCTCAATCATCATCCGGTAACAAGCTTGGTTTTAGCCAGAGCTGAATATATGGATCTGCTTCTCAATCGTTTGTGGCAACATTTTGGTTTCAAGGATATTTACAACATTTCCCTAGTTGCCGTTGGTGGCTACGGACGAGGCGAGCTGCATCCGCTCTCCGATATCGATATTTTGATTCTGTCGAACAATAAACTGCCAACCGCGTTAGAAGCAAAAATCAGCGAATTCATTACGCTGTTGTGGGATTTAAAACTCGAGGTCGGACACGCTGTTCGCACCGTTACTGAATGTGCTGAAATTGGTAAAGCCGATCTAACGGTCGCGACAAACCTGCAAGAAGCGCGACTGCTGTGTGGAAGCGAGGACACCTTTCAGGCACTGAAGAAAGTCGTGTTATCAGACTCCTTCTGGCCAAGTGAGACGTTTTACCGCGCTAAAATTCAAGAGCAGCGCGAACGCCATGCGCGTTACCACGACACGACCTACAACTTAGAACCGGACATTAAATCAACCCCTGGCGGGCTACGCGATATTCATACATTAAGCTGGGTCGCTCGACGTCACTTTGGTGCGACTTCATTGTTGGAAATGAGCCGATACGGATTTTTAACTGACGCAGAATACCGAGAATTGGTTGAATGTCAGGACTTCCTTTGGCGAGTACGTTTCGCTCTGCACATGGAGCTTCGCCGCTATGACAACCGCTTGACCTTTGCTCATCAAGCACAAGTTGCGGAAAACCTAGGCTACGTCGGAGAAGGCAACCGAGGCGTAGAAATGATGATGAAAGAGTTCTACCGCACGCTTCGTCGTGTGGCAGAGCTCAATAAAATGCTACTCAAACTCTTTGACCAAGCGATCATTAATGGTGGGGCGACAGAAAGTGCCGAGATTCTCGATACGGACTTTCAACGTCGCGGTTCTTTAATTGAAGCGCGGAAACCCGCATTGTTCCAAGCTCGCCCAGAAACTATTCTGGATATGTTCTTACATATTGCTAACGACTCAACTATTGAAGGGGTGAGCCCACCAACGCTGCGTCAACTGCGCACCGCTCGGCGTCGGCTCAACAAGTTTTTGCACACCATTCCTGCTGCGCGTGAAAAGTTCATGGCGTTATGTCGTCACCCTAATGCTCTTCACAAAGCATTCAGCCTCATGCACCGATTAGGGGTTATGGCGGCCTATTTACCGCAATGGAGTCAGATTGTTGGTCAAATGCAGTTTGACTTATTCCATGCCTACACCGTTGATGAACACAGTATTCGCTTACTTAAACACATCAACACTTTTAGTGACCCAGAAAATCATGCGAAGCACCCTATTTGCTGTGACGTCTACCCTCGGATGCAAAAGAAAGAGCTGCTGATTATTGCCGCTATTTTCCACGATATCGGGAAAGGTCGTGGCGGCGATCACTCGATTATCGGTGAAGGAGAAGCGTACGACTTCTGCATTGAGCATGGTTTATCGAAGCCCGAAGCGAAACTTGTCGCTTGGTTGGTAAGACATCATCTATTAATGTCTGTCACCGCACAGCGCCGAGATATTTATGATCCTGATGTCATTACCGAGTTTGCCAAAAAAGTCAGAGACGAAGAATCTCTCGATTATCTTGTATGCCTGACAGTTGCAGATATTTGTGCAACCAACCCAGAACTTTGGAATGCTTGGAAACGAACTTTACTTGCGGAGCTGTATTACTCCACACAACGTGCTTTACGTAGAGGCCTAGAGAACCCTGTCGATGTGCGTGAGCGAATTCGCCACAATCAACAAATGGCCTCCGCAATGCTGCGCAAAGAGGGGTTTGCCGCGCGCGAAATTGAAGTATTGTGGCAACGCTTCAAAGCTGACTACTTCCTTCGTCATACCCATACGCAAATCGCGTGGCACTGCGAACACTTACTTCGCATGGAAGATCCGACTAAGCCTTTGGTGTTGATCAGTAAAAAAGCCACTCGTGGCGGCACTGAGGTGTTTGTATATACGAAAGACCAACCTGCTTTATTTGCGACAGTCGTGGCGGAGTTAGATAGGCGTAATTTTAATGTACACGACGCGCAAATCATGACCAGCAAAGATGGGCACGTGATTGATACCTTTATGGTACTCGATCAACATGGCGAAGCGATCGATGAGTCTCGTCACGCCGCGGTGATTAAACACCTCACTCATGTACTGGAGGCAGGCCGACCAACCAAGATTAAAACGCGCCGTACTCCGAACAAACTTCAGCACTTTAACGTGAAAACCAAAGTCGACTTCTTACCAACCAAAGGTAAAAAACACACTTTAATGGAGTTTGTCGCGCTAGACACACCAGGGCTGTTGGCCAAAGTAGGCCGTACGTTTGCTGATTTAAATATCAACCTTCACGGTGCCAAAATCACCACCATTGGTGAGCGAGCAGAAGACTTGTTTATTTTAACCAGTGATGCAGGGGGAAGATTAAGTGAAGAACAGCAAGATGAGCTAAGAGAGAGATTGATCGAAAAGTTATCTGATGAGGTCGCAGCTTAGATCAAACCTGCCAATCTTTTCGGTTCAGGGCGAGAGCGATCTTGCCCACAAGTTAAGCATTTTGGCTAAATATCAGCTATCTAGCTCATACATAGGCTGCTACAGTTATATCAATATCAATTCGATGTAATAGAGGTAGCCTATGTATCCCCACCTCACTGGTTTGGGTATTCACGACCCTAAGCAGATTGAACGTTATTCCCTACGCCAAGAAGCACACAAAGACGTACTCAAGATCTATTTCCACAAGCAAAAAGGCGAACTATTCGCTAAAAGCGTTAAATTCAAATACCCACGCCAAATCAAAAATGTTCTTGTTGATAGTGGCAGTCACAAATATAAAGAAGTAACGGAAATCAACCGTAACCTCACATTAGTCATTGATGAACTGAATAAAATCACTAAGCCAACGAAACAACCTGAGGTTGATGTAAAAGAGAAAATTCTTTCAGACCTTCGTCATTTAGAAAAAGTCGTTTCGAGTAAGATCGCAGAGATCGAAGCGGATCTTGAAAAACTAAAGTAAACGTTAAGTCTTAAATTTTAAAAAAGGGTTAGCATTGATACTAACCCTTTTTATTTGTACCCAATCATTATCTAGATCTAACTGCACCGATTATCTGTTAATCATCGATTCATCCCACTCAAATCGAGTGAACAATTGCTGCCAAGTTTCATCAAGATTGGCCGTCATGACAATCTCTTGATCGGTAAATGGATGGACGAACCGTAACTCTGAAGCATGCAGTAGCAGACGATGAGATTCAAACTCTGTGCGATACAGCTTGTTGTGCTTTCCATCCCCGTGCGTTGTATCACCCACGATCGGATGGCGTAGATGTGCCATATGACGACGAAGTTGGTGCTTACGCCCCGTTTTAGGTTTCATCTCAACTAAGCAATAACGCGTTGTAGGAAATTTACCCGTCGAATAGGGAACCTCCACTTTAGCCAACGGCTTATATTCCGTCACCGCTTCTTGCGCCTCTTTTTCTTGTGAAGCGAACTTATCCGCAATCTTGTCTAACTCGACTTTGAGCGCGTAATCCAAAACGCCCTCTTCCTCAATCCAACCGCGTACTATTGCGTGGTATGTCTTTTCCATTTTATGTTCAGCAAACATCGGCATGACTTGTGATGCGACTTCACTCGACAACGCAAACACGAGCACACCAGATGTTGGGCGATCCAGACGATGCAATGGGAACACATGCTGACCAATTTGGTCACGCAAAGTTTGCATGACAAACTGAGTTTCGTGTTTATCTAACCAACTGCGATGCACTAACATGCCTGCAGGCTTGTTGACCGATACAAAATATTCATCCTGATAAACGATCTCCAGCTCAACTGGTTCTGAAGATCGCGTTAGTTCTTGTTCTAGCATTCGTTTACTTACACAGTTCGTCAATGGTTCGGATTGTAACGAGCAGCTCGGCGAACTGCGGTTCCTGCTTCCACGCTTCCGAAAAATAGGGCTCGAGAGAAAACCCTCTTGGCAGTGGTTGGTTATTTTTCACTAGTGCGTGCATTCTGGCTATAAAGATCCACTGCAACCACTCATGAGGGTGCAATGTATCAATCGCAAATGGCTCCGTACTTTGTAAGGCTTGCTCTGAAGGCATAGTGTATTGCCACAATTTATGCTCTCTAAGCTGCGCTTCAAGTTGGTGAAGTAAGTCGACCAATTGAGTATTTGTTACCATTAATTCTATCTCGAACCTTGAATTAGCCGAGAATGATACCATTTCTTGTGAAAAGAACGTTAGGACGTCGTATTTAATGGAAAACATTCAAACCCTCACTCAACTGTTGAACAACAGCCACTGTGATTATCAAATCTTCGATCTTGGTCGCCGTATCAAAACCATCGCTAAGAAAGAGTTTATCGATGTAGAAAAAGGTCAAGCACCTTACCCATTTCCAATGCAACGTAAAGCACACCTTGCCATCGCGTACTGGAATGAACAAAAGCAACCTTGGATTTGGTTTCTAAAGTTTGAATTGGACGAGCGCGGTTTGTTAAAGCAAGCGGATATCGGCAATTTCATTAAATACGTAGTGGAGGCTATGGGAACACGCCTCAATGATGATATCACTGAAGAGCAACAGCAAAAGCTGTCTAACAACCCATACACTTTCAAACCTTCCGAAGATAAAATGGCCGTGTTTCATAGCCAGGTCCGCGCAAACCTCAATCTTCCTACCAGCCAATATTACGAGCATACCCAGCATTACTTCTCTGGAGGTTTAGGCTGGGATAATTGGCAAACTGTAGGTCTGCAAGGTATCACAGACATAGCCGCTCGCCTGGACAAAGAGCAAAACGGGGTAATGATACGCAAAGCGTTGAACCACCTACCAAATGAGCCACTTTATGCCCTATTAGGTGCGCTTGAGCACGTAGAGCTTCAAGAGCGTTTAGCAGAACGTATCGCGGAAAAGGCACAGCAAGAAATCGCAAGTAGCGAACCTGATCTCTTCCTACTTTCAGCACTTATCCGAGCCCTTGCTGGTGCACCAACAGAAGTCGCCTCTCCAGTATTAGATGCGATATTGCATAGCCCTCGTTTAAGCCATCAGGAGGTATTGATTGGTGTGGCGGGTCGCGCTTGGCACTTACTCGCCAATGAAAAGGTAGCAGAACAGTTTTTGCTGCGTTTAGCTCAAACCGGTAATCAAGCCCTATTTAATCAGTTATTTGCCGATTTAGTGATGCTGCCAGAGTTAAGAATGGTGTTATTGCCTTTACTGCATTCAAACCCATCAGAGGAACTAGCAAATGCGCTAGTAAGCTTACAACAAACAACAAAAAGCTAAGAAAGGTTCAGGAATGATTGGTGATCTTTTAGCAATTTTAGGGCTCTGCTTTTTCTGTTACCTGTTTTGGCAACAGCGTCGCCAAGCCGAACTCGCAAAAGCGGCCATCACGCGTAAATGTGAGCAATTGGATCTCCAATTAATCAGCATCGCCTTTGGTGCCCATAAACTAAAAACGCCAGACGGAGTCTGGCGTTGGCATACGGTGTATCAATTTGAGTTTTCATCTCTTGGTGACGATTGCTACCAAGGAGAGTTAACCATGGTCGGTTTCAGGCCGCAGAACTTTCACCTACCACCGCATCGCTTGTAAATTCCATTTCAAAGTAAGGACCATATATATCCTTACTTTCTTTTGTTTCAACAAATCCCAGCTTTTTCAGTACCGCCATAGAAGCTTGATGATTGCTATTCACGTTAGCTTTCACCTTATTCAAGCCCAACTCACGGCACGCTTTGGGGAAAAATGCTTTTAGTGCTTCTGTTGCTAACCCTTTACCCCAATATGATTTATCAAAAATAAAACCTAATTCAGGTTCGGAATCGAGATTAGCAATGAACACGTGCCCCATATAGTCACGACTGGTGCTCTCTAGCACTGCCATACTATAAATGTTCTCATCATCCAGTATTTTCTCAAACATCTGTTTGGCAGACGCAACTGTATACGGACCATTCAATTCAGCACGGTTTTTCGCACAGCAATTCAGCATGACGAATTCTAGTTGCAACGACTCATTGTAGGGTAGAAGAAGCATTCTTCTGGTTACTATGGCCACATCTGTTCCTTGATTACAACAAACTTAATCTATCCGCAGATCACAAACTCGATGAGCTGAACATGCTCAATGATTGCGGGCATAACACCTTGTAGAGAAGCCGAAAGTTAAACCAACTGGTTGGAAAGGATATTGATCTGAGTTGTTTTTTATTAAGTGTTATTAGGAATTTATATATTTTGTGATATTGATATCCCCAAATAACATCGAGATGCTTAATTCAATGAGAACACTGGATATCGTTTTTATATAAGAAAGACCCCGACACATAAGTATCGGGGTCATGGTCTTACTCGCAGCAGTCCGGCTACTAAAAGTGCTCCATGCATCATCCATAATAGTGGCTGATTCCGTCAGCTTATTCCTTACGTCGCCGTCCTAGCGGTGTCCTTATCATCCTGACTGCTAACATTCCTCGTTAGCACACGTCACTTGTTCCTTGAGCGGTGTCCCTTGCATCTTCCTGATGCTGTCCATAACCTCAATCCTAGAGGGGTCCATTGTCTATCCTTAGTCATCAACATCCTATTGATGATCGTATCCTTACAATGTCCTACGCTCCATGCTTGATTAATCATCCTGACCAACCAAATCGTCTTCCTGACGATAACCAAATCCTTGGTGCTTTCCTGTTCCATGTCTGCTTCCTGCTGACAACTCTCAATTTACGCCTTTTCCAAAAATAGACAATCTATCTAAGATAAATATTTGGCTCTCACATTGGTTAACAAGTTGTTAAATCATTATTTATCAGAAACTTAAGCTCTTCAGCTTCTCTTTTTCCGCTTACGAAATTGTTTTCTCTCACA